>VYDD01000402.1:0-2988 GCA_009843625.1 Gammaproteobacteria bacterium
GTGAGGGGGCGGGCCGTCGGCGCCCGCCACCCCCGCCCGATCCATGCAGAACATCACCGGAAGATCCTGCAGGGCGACGTCGTGAACGATGGAGTCGAAGCCCCGCTGCAGGAACGTGGAGTAGATGGCCACCACCGGGCGCACCCCTTCCGTGGCCATGCCGGCGGCCGAGGTCACACCGTGCGCCTCCGCGATGCCCACGTCGAAGTGGCGGTGCGGGAACGCCTTGTCGAAAATGTCGGTGCTGGTTCCGCTCGGCATTGCGGCCGTAATGGCCACGATGCGGTCGTCCTCCGCCGCGAGATCGGTCAGCGCCCTGCCGAAGACCTTCTGGTAACGGGGCAGCCCGACCGGCTTCTTCGGCGAGAGCCCGGTGATCTTGTCCCAGGGGGAGGACGCGTG
This sequence comes from Gammaproteobacteria bacterium, assembly GCA_009843625.1. Taxonomy (GTDB): domain Bacteria; phylum Gemmatimonadota; class Gemmatimonadetes; order Longimicrobiales; family Gaopeijiaceae; genus BD2-11. The sequence goes on from VYDD01000402.1 coordinate 403, forward strand.
CCACTTGACGGGGTCCTCCTCCGCGGGCTCATAGCCCTTCCCCTTCTGCGTCACGAGGTGCACCAGCACCGGTCCCCTCATGCGGCGGACGCGCTGCAGGGTGTTGACCACCATCTGGATGTCGTGCCCGTCGAAGGGCCCGAAGTAGCGGAATCCCAGTTCCTCGAAGAGCATGCCGGGCACGAAGAGGTGCTTCACGCTCTCCTCGAACCTGCCGGTGGCGGACTGCATCACGTCGGAGATGGTCGTGGGGACGCGCTGCATCAGCTCCTTCACCTGATCGCGCACCCGGTTGTAGAGGGGGTTGGTGATGACGCCGTTCAGATACTTGTTCATCGCCCCCACATTGGGCGCGATCGACATGTCGTTGTCGTTGAGGACCACGATGAGGTTGCGCTCGCTCGCCCCCGCGTTGTTCAGGGCTTCGTAGGCGAGCCCGCACCCGATGGCTCCGTCGCCGATGACCGCGACGACGTCGAAGTCCTCGCCCTTGTGATCGCGTCCGATGGCCATGCCCACCGCGGCCGAGATGGAGGTCGCGGCGTGTCCCGCGCCGAAGACGTCGAAATCCGACTCGGCGCGGCGCAGGAAGGGAGCCAGGCCGTCCTTGCGGCGAATGGTGTGCAGGCGGTCGTTCCGCCCCGTGAGGATCTTGTGGATGTAGGCCTGGTGGCCCGTGTCCCACACGATGCGGTCGCGGGGGGTGTCGAAGACGTAGTGCAGCGCCACCGTGAGTTCGGCGACGCCCAGGCTTCCCCCGAAGTGTCCCCCAACCTTCGCGACGACATCGATGAGGCGTTCGCGCACCTCGCGTACGAAGTCCGGCAGCTGGGAACGCGAGAGCCTGCGCACGTCCGCCGGTCGCTTGACGTAGTCCAGAATGGCCACCCCAAATCACTCCATCTGCGGTTTTTCGCGGGTCCCGCGATTGCCGGGACCGAATTCCTAATATAACCGGATTCGCGCCTGCTGTTGCAGAGGGCCGTCAAGCCTCTACCGGCTGCGGTGCACGACGTACTCGGCGATGGCCGCCATGGGCCGGGAATCGAGGCCGGCATCCGCCAGTGCCCGGTTTGCCAGGGAGACCTGCCGGAGCGCCCGACCGCGGGCCCCGTCCAGCCCGTAGAGGCCGACGTAGGTCGACTTGCTGAGGGCCTGGTCGCTGGGGTGCTTTCCCAGCTGATCCGCCGAGGATGTGGCGTCCAGAATATCGTCCGCTATCTGGAATGCCAGCCCCAGCGCGCGCCCGTACCGATCAAGGGCTTCGATGCGGCGCGTGCCGGCCCCGGCGGCCAGCCCGCCGATCCGGGGGGCCGCCGCCAGGAGCGCCCCGGTCTTGAGCGCGTGCAGCCGGTCCAGCCGGTCCGGCGACAGGGTCCGGCCCTCGGACTCGAGGTCGAGGGCCTGCCCTCCGACCATTCCTCCCGCGCCCGCGGCCCGCACCAGCGTGCGCACGATCTCCCGCGCGACCTCGTCCGCGCATCCCAGTTCGAGTGAGGCGCGCCATGCCTGCAGCGCGGCTCCCGGAATCAGCGTTGCCGCGGCCCGGGCTGTGCTCCGAGCTCCGAACACGTGGTGCGGGGTCGGAGATCCCCTGCGCAGTTCGGCGTCGTCCATGCACGGGAGGTCGTCGTGCATGAGGGAGTAGGCGTGGATCATCTCGATGGAGGCGGCCAGATCGTAGCAGCCCTCCTCGACTTCTCCGCCGCAGGCCGCGTACGCCGCGACGCACAGGATGGGCCGGACCCGCTTACCATCGGTAAGGAGGCCATGCCGCAACACCGGACCGAGCGAAGGACCGACTCGGGGGGTCAGAGCGGCCAGGGCTCGTTCCAGGGCCAGCCCGACCCGCCTCCCCTGCTCGCCCAGGAATGATGCCAGATCGAAGTCGCTGCTCGGCGCCGGGATCTCCCGCGACGCGGGGGTCCCGCTCACCCGGCGTCTTCCCGCCGGCGGGCTTCGCCCTCGATCAGCTCCTCCACGCGAAGCTCGGCCGCGGACAGCAGCCGTTCCGCCGCGCGAACGTGCCGGATTCCCTCCTCGAAGAGCGCGAGGCTCTGCTCCAGCTCGACGTCTTCGGCGTCGAGGGCGGCAACGATGTCGTCGAGACGCCGCAGTCGTTCCTCCACCGACAACGGCTGGGGATCGCCGGCATCCCGGCTCGACGGCGCCGGGTTTCCCGAAGGACGGGCGCGCTCATCCATCAGAGCTGCTCCGGATCGGTGACTTCATTTCCATCGGTGTCCCCCACGGCACGCTCGTCGGGACGAGTCCCGGTCACACGGCACCCGACGCGGCCGTCCACCACCCGCAGGTCGAAGGAGGATCCCCGAGGGAATCCTGCGACGTTCCTGAGCACCCGGCCCGAGCGGTCGAGCGGCACCGCGTACCCCCGGCTGAGGGTGGCCAGGGGAGAGAGCGCGTTCAGGCGCCCGGAGGCGCTCTCCATCCGGGCACGCCGGGCGGCGAGTCGGGCGCGCATCGCCGCCGCCAGCCGCTGACTGCGGCCGAACACCTGGGCCGTCCGCGGCTCGATGACGCCGTCGATTCCCCGGCGGAGCCGGCCGGCGCGGGACTCGAGGCGGT
>VYDD01000402.1:2998-3790 GCA_009843625.1 Gammaproteobacteria bacterium
ACGCAGCTCCGAATGCCTGTGGACTGGCGCGGCTTCAGGTCGGCCAGCCGCCGAGCCAGCGCCGCGCGGTCGGGGACCACCGCCTCCGCGCCGGCCGAGGGGGTGGGGGCGCGCAGGTCAGCCACCAGATCCGCGATGGTGACATCCACCTCGTGGCCAACGGCGGAGACCACGGGTACCGGGCAGGCGGCGATGGCGCGGGCGACCTCCTCGCGGTTGAACGCCCACAGGTCTTCGAGCGAACCCCCGCCCCGCGCCACCAGGACGACGTCCGCCTGTCCGCTGCGGCCGATGTCGTCAATGGCCCGCGCCACGTCGTCCGCGGCGCCCTCCCCCTGCACGCGGGCGCTCCTCAGCAGCACACGCGTCCAGGGAGCCCGCGCCCCGATCACCGACAGGATGTCATGGAGGGCCGCCCCCGTGGCGGAGGTCACCACGCCCACGCAGGCAGGGCACGCCGGCAGCGCGCGCCTGCGGGCAGGGTCCATCAGCCCCTCCGCCGCCAGCTTGCGCCGCACCTGTTCGAAGGCCCGGCGCCACAGCCCCTCCCCGTCTTCCGCCATCAGCCGGCGCACGCGCAACTGGTACCGTCCGCGCGCTTCGTAGAGGGTCACCGAGCCGAACGCCCGCACCCGGGTGCCGTCCTCCGGGTCGGCCGGCAGCCGGCGGGCGTCGCTGGCGAACATGACCGCTCCGATATGCGCGGTCTCGTCCTTGAGCGTGAAGTACCGGTGCCCCGCGGCGACCCGACGCCAGTTGCCGACCTCACCGGCCACCCAGAGGGCCGACATG
>VYDD01000178.1 GCA_009843625.1 Gammaproteobacteria bacterium
CCGCTCCTTCTGCCGGATGCTTCGAAGCGACGTAACGAGCCGCGCGACTTGCGGGTTCTCCTGTCGATCCGAGAACCCCCGTCGCCAAAGTTCGGAACTCTCGGCCTCAGTGTTCGCGTTTGTCGTCATCGAGTCAGAACACCCTCCATAGTGCGAAATGCTGTGGCTGACCGTTGGGATGAACTCCCTCTCCAAGATCGGCGACGGGTAGCCGGGCAGGGTGCCCGAGCGGAAACAGCGCGGTTTCTCAACCCGTCCAAGGCGTTGGAGTCTCTCACTCCGTCCGCCGAAACAGCATAGCCCTCGCCATGAACCCAGCGGCTCACTTCCGTTGCAGCTGCCATGACATCGGTGTCGACTCCACGGAACAGCTGTCTGCCGGGCCCGCGTGCCCACTGCTTCAGTTCGGTCGGGTACTGGATTTCCTCCAAGACCGCGACCACGCTTTCCACGTTGCCCGCCTGTCCGGGGAAGCCAAGCCAATCCCAGAACGCGGGGCAGTAGTCGAGACCGTAGTGCTCCCGGTTCGCTCGAATGAACACATCCGTGTCGATGAGGTGGAGCTTCACGGAGCCAGCCCCAACTCGCTGGCCATTCGGTCAAGGGTTGCCGGATTGCGAACCCCCAGCATGCGAAACGCGTCCGTGTATCGAGTTCTGCCCTCCAGCGTGTCAGCGATCACGGCCCTCGCGAAGGGCTTGCTGAGGCGAGCGAAGGCGGTTCGATAGAAGTCGCCTCCCCCCGATCGCCGAACCGACTCGTACCGGGCGACTTCGCGGCTCCACGACGCGTCGAAGCGTTCGTAATCGATCCAACCTAGGTCGAGCAACCGCCGGAGCACCACAAGCGTGCTCACCTTGAAGTGGCGAGAGAGCCGCATCTTCGCCTCATCCACGGGCTCGTCGGGCCGGATCTCCCGCTCGATGTCCGCCAACGGCACCAGGAACTCGACCGCAACCGCATTGCACCAGACCTCCTCTCGCCTGATGCCCGGAGCGGAAGGAGACGGCAGGTTCGATAGCGCAGAGGTCCCGAGCCAGAGGTGGGCCAGCTCGTGGACCAGCGTGAACATCTGGGCGGACTTGGCGTCCAGGCCATTCACAAAGACCAGAGGAGCCATCGGATCGGCCAGTGCGAAGCCGCGGAATTCCCGAGGGTCGAGCTTGCGCTGGGTGTTACTTCCGACAACGCCGCTGACCATGACGAGGACGCCCGTCTTCTCCGCAGAGGCGATACACGCGGACAGCGCTTTCTGCGGCGTCCCGTACTTGAGCCGCCCGGCAACCGTGACGCGCAGCTTTTCACGCATCGCTTCAGCCGCCGCCCGCGTGTCGGAGGAGGTGGTGAGACTGCCAAAGAAATCGAGCGGCGCAGCGCCCATCGACCGAAGGTAGTCCTGGTACCAGGCCTGCCGCTCCTGGCAAAGGTAGATCGTGTCCAGCAGGTTGGGGCTGGGCTTCCGAAGGGGTCCGCTGCCGACCGTCCGGTAGTCCGGGATCGGAACGGTTTCTTCGGGCGGCTCATCGAGCAGCAGCGTCCCGACGGGGACATGCACCTTGCGAGCGAACCCTTCCAGTTGTCTCAGCGTTGGCTGCAGGCGACCCGTTTCCCACTCCGGCAGCTTCTTGAAGCGGGCCGGGAATTCGCTCCGGCCGAGCCCGGCACGATGGCGCGCCCAGCGCAGGAGCTCCGGCTTCACGGGAACCCGGATCATGCGGCCTCGGCCATCGCCCACAACTCGGCCTCGCAGCCGGTCGTGGCTCCGCTGTTGGTGTGCTTGGTGACCACCTTCGTCGTGTCCTTGTTCGCCTGTCGACGTGGATCGGGAGCGCCAGAAATATGACATGCGACGGGTTGCCGTGCATCTTCCACACAGGGGTCGGAATGCGGAAAGGATGAGGAGGGCCAATGAACGAGAACGATGGCTCTACGGCCCGAGGTTTTGACCCGGACACCGCACCCGATCTCTCGAAGGACGGCTGGCCCGAGAAGTTCGCCAAGGTGCCCGTCCGCCGGGGGAGTTCCCCGAAAGGCCGGGCCGAGTCCACCCCAGCACCTCGTCAATCGGCGGGAGCCGAACAGGCGGCAACCGGTCGGCGAATCAGCGCCACAGCACCACAACTCGGCGCCCCCGTCTCTCGAACGAGCGGGGGCGCCGAAACCTAACCTGCGGGCCGTCAGGGTGACCCGGCAGGACGGAGCCCGTCCCTATCCCTCCGGCTTCACGAAGGTGTTGGTCTTGTAGTACCCGGTATCCTCTCCGATCCGAACGTGCCCGACCAGGCGGTAGGTACCTGGCGGGAAACTCTCATCTTCGATGTTGATCGGGCAAACCGAGCCCGCTGGGCTGGTTGGGTTGTGAGTTGCCCCGCCGCGGTGGGCTTCGTTGTTGTCCTGGGCGACGACCCAGCCGCTCCCCACCGCGCGCTGCCACTCCGACCAGAACACGCCGAAGCTGAGACCGCCGACCGGGAAGTTTTCGATCTGGAGACAGAGGCCGAGCGCGGTCGGCGGTGCGCCGGCTGCGATTTGCGCCAAGAGCGTGCCGTCCTCGTCCACCGAGATCCCCGGCAAGCTGCCGTACTCCTCCTGGTGCACCCGCACCACGATTGAGTCCTGAGTCACCGACAACCCATCCTCGTTCGTCGCCGTCACCGACAGGAAAGCCTCGCTGACGCCGACGGTATCCGCGCCTGTGCCCGTCGTGGTCAGCGTACTGCCGTCCACCACTGCCGCGGCCACCGCCTCGTCGGAGGTCTCGGCCGTGTAGGTCAGGTCGCTGTCCTCCTGCTTGAAGTACGAAGACATGTCCAGCACCACCATGCTGTCCACGATCATGTCGTGGGTGGGGATCGTGTCGGCGATCTCGGGTGGCACCGGGGGTGGCGTGACGGTCACGCCAAACTCCAGGCTGGCCGAGAGCATGCCCGCATCCGAGGCGGTCACGGCCACCGTGGCACTCCCCGGCGCTACGCCGGTGACGGTCACCACGGCACCCTCGGTCGAGACCATCGCAACGGCCTCATCCGAGCTCTCGGCGTCGAAGGTCAGTTCGTCGTCGTCCGGATCGCTGAAGTTGTCGCTTACGTCCACCTCCACCGAGCTGCCCGCGTCCACGCTCTGGTCGTCGATGGTCCCCTCCGCAACGGGCGGCTCGTTCGCTTCCTCCACCGTCACGCCGAACTCCTGGCTGGCGGAGAGCTCGCCCGGATCGGTGGCGGTCACGGTCACGGTGGCGCTCCCCGGCGCAACCGCCGTGACGGTCACCATGGCACCGTCGGTCGCCACGGTCGCCACGGTCGTATCGGAGCTGGTGGCCGCGTAGGTCAGCTCGTCCCCGTCCGGGTCGCTGAAGCTGGCCGCCACGTCCACCGTCGTCTCGCCGCCTACAACCAGGCCGAGGTCGTCGATGGTGCCCTCCGCCACGGGCGCCTGGTTGGCGGCTTCCACCGTCACGCTGATGCTCTGCGTCACGCTCAGTCCGCCGGGGTCGCTGGCCGTCACGGTCACGGTGGCCGTTCCCGCGGAAACGCCCTCGATAGTCACGTTGCTCCCCGATACCGAAGCCGTGGCGACCGCGTCATCGGAGCTCGCCGCCGCAAACGACAGCGTGTTGCCGTCCGGATCGGTGAAGTTCCCGGCGACGTTGACCGAGACGCTCTCCCCGACGAGGACCGTCTGCGCCTCGATGCTGCCCGTGGCGGTGGGCGCGCGATTCGCCGGCGGCGGAGGAGGTG
>VYDD01000045.1 GCA_009843625.1 Gammaproteobacteria bacterium
CGGGACGCTCGGCGGCGTAGACGACCTCGACGCCCTCCATGTCCAGCCCCATCCAGCCCGCCTTCTCGGCCACGCGCGGCGGCCGCCCCAGCAGGATGGGGCGGCAGGTCCCGGCCTCGGCGAGCTCGGCGGCGGCACGGATCACGTCCTGGTTGTGGCCCTCGGGGAAAACGATGCGCGCCGGCTCGCGGCGGGCCTGTGCGCGGATCCCGGTCATGACCGCGCGCCCCGGACCCAGCAGCGCCTGCAGGCGGTCCAGATACTCCTCCAGGTCGAGCTCCTGGCGCGCCATCCCGGTGCGCATGGCCGCCTCCGCCACCGCGGGCGCCACGTGGAAGAGCACGCGGTGGTCGAAGGGTTTGGGGATGAGGTAGTCGCGCCCGAAGTGGATGTCTTCGTGGCCGTACGCCCCGCGCACCGCCTCGGGCACCTCCAAGCGCGCGAGCTCGGCAAGAGCCCGCGTCGCGGCGAGCATCATCTCCGCGTTGATGCCGCGCGCGCGCACGTCGATCGCGCCCCGGAAGATGAAGGGAAAGCCCAGGACGTTGTTTACCTGGTTGGGGTAGTCGGAGCGCCCGGTGGCCATGATGGCGTCGTCCCGAATCGCGGCTACGTCCTCCGGCAGGATCTCGGGATCGGGGTTGGCGAGGGCGAAGATGACGGGATCCCGCGCCATCGACGCCACCATGGCCTGGGTCATGATCCCCTTGACCGAGAGTCCGATGAAGATGTCGGCTCCGTCGAGCGCCTCCTCCAGCGTGCGCAGTTCGGTATCGACCGCGAAGGGGGCCTTGTACTCGTTCATCCCCTCCTCGCGGCCCTCGTAGATGACGCCTCGCGAGTCGCAGAGGAGGACGTTGTCCGGGTTGGCGCCCAGCCGCCGCAGGTGCCGGGCGGTGGAAATCGCGGACGCGCCGGCTCCGCTGAAGACCACGCGCACGTCCTCGATGCGCTTGCCCACCAGGTCGATGGCGTTGAGGAGCGCCGCCGCGGCGATGATGGCAGTACCGTGCTGGTCGTCGTGGAAGACGGGGATGTCGAGCGAATCGCGGAGCGCGCGCTCGATTTCGAAGCACTCGGGCGCTGCGATGTCCTCCAGGTTGATGCCGGCCACGGTGGGGCTCAGAAGCTCGCAGAAGCGGATGACCTCCGCCGCGTCGCTCGAGTCGACTTCGATGTCGAACACGTCGATCCCCGCGAAGCGCTTGAAGAGTACCCCCTTGCCCTCCATCACCGGCTTGGCCGCGAGCGGGCCGATGTTGCCGAGCCCGAGCACCGCGGTCCCGTTGGAGACCACCGCGACCAGGTTGCCGCGCGCCGTGTAGGTGAAGACCTCCGCGGGATTGGCCGCGATCTCGCGGCAGGGCTCGGCGACCCCCGGGGAATACGCGAGAGTGAGTTCGCGCTGGGTCGAGAGCGACTTCGTGGGGACCACCTCGATCTTGCCGGGGCGGCCGTCGGTATGGTAATCGAGAGCCTGCTGGCGCCGGTCTGCCATGTCTATGCTTCTTGAGGGAGATGTCGATTTGGGGTACAGCTACGGAACCTTAAGCGCCCAAAGCTGGATGCGCTCGAACAACGATGCAAACCCCGGGGCGCTACGAACCTCCCGAAGATCCCTCGCAATACGCCTTGACCGCGTCCATGTCCGCGGCAATCGCCTTGCGGACCATGCCCTTCATCAGCGGCACCATGAGTCGGGCCGGAAAGGTGAGAGGCGTAGCCTCCATGACCAACATCAGGCGCGTGTTACGGTCTCGGCCTGCCACAACCGTGAAGACCGTGTCCCACTTCACCCCACCGGCCTCCGACAGAAACCGGACTCGTTCGGGCGGTGCGAACTCCGTGATTTCCAGTTCGACCGTAGCCTCCCGCCCGCGCATGACGCGGGTTTCGCGGAAGCGGGTGCCCAGGCCGGTCCGGGTGTCGGACAGGAACTCGACGCGCTCGATGTGCTCCACGGCGCGCGAGAAATGTCTCACGTCGGCGACCGCTGCGAAGACCTTGTTGGCGGGCGCGGCGATCGTGCGCTGTATCTCTGTGCGGCTCAAGGCTCTCTCCCCGGTTTCATTTCCCCTCGCTCCCCGGTCTCGGAAAGAACTGGTCGATCAGCACTGGGTTGCCGTCCGGATCCGTCACCACGATGTGCGCCGGCCCGGTGCCGTCGGGGTCCGTATCCGTCGACATCTCCACGCCGTCAGCCACCAGCGACGCGCGGATCTCCCTCACGTCGGTGAAGATCTCCGGCCGCGACATGTCCTGCGCCAGTCCGGGGTTGAAAGTGAGGATATTGCCCTCGAACATCCCGTGGAAGAGGCCGATGATCGTGCTGTCGTTGACCATGATCAGATATCCCGTGCCGTCCCCGCCGGTCTGCCTGAAGCCGAGCTTCTCGTAGAAGGATTTCGAGGCTTCGAGATCGTTGACGGAAAGGCTGATGGAGAAGGCGCCGAGTTGCATGGGGGGGTTCCTGGAGTGACGTGGGTGGTCGTGTTCGGAGTGGGGATGCGGTCCCCGTCGAGTCACGGGATAATCGGCCTCGACGCCGGATCCCCGAGGTGGCGCCGGTAGAACTCCACCATGCGCCGGGCCGCGTCGATCGCGCTCGACCTCCGCCATGACGAGATGACGTGGCCCTGATCCAGGTACGAGGCCAGTTGCGCGGGCTTGCCCAGCCGCCGGAGCGCGCTGAAAAGCTTGCCGGCGTCGTGATAGGCCATGTCCTCGGTTCCGTGCACGATCAGGACCGGGGTCGCGATCTTGTCCGCGTTGTAGTAGGGCGAGTTGTCGAGATAGCGGCGCACGTCGGCCCAGGGATGCGTGCCCATGCGCGCCTGCCCGCCCTCGCTCCAGGCCAGGAAGAAGCCGCCGCCGTCGACGTCGATGCGCCCGTAGGTTCCGAACAGGTCGAAGATGCCGGAGATGGGCACCGCCGCCCGGAAGATGTTGGTGCGCGTGATGATCGAGCCGGTGCCGTAGCCGCCGTACGACTGGCCGGTGATCGCGAGCCGGTTCAGGTCGACGTAGCCGAGCTCGGCGGCGCGGTAGACCTGGGGCAGGAGCACGTCGACCATGTCCCGGATCGGGTTGCCGGCCTGCTCGTTGGGGCCGAGGGTCAGATCGCAGAGCACCACCGCATAGCCGCGGCTGGTGAAGACCAGGTTCGGCACGGTGAAGACGCTTCCGCCCCCGAAGTCGGCGGCGCGGCGGGTTATGTCGCTGCCCGGATACATGGTGACGAGGGCGGGAAGGCGGTCGCCCCGCGTTGCTCCCGGGGGAAGCAGCACGGCTGTCTTGACGGTGGCGAGGGTGCCGTCGTGAAGCGGCACGGTGGTCTCGAATACCTCCGCGGTCCCGATCTCCACGTCGTCCAGGCGGGGATCGATGTGCGAGATGCGCTCACGGGCCGAGAAGTCGGCGTCGAAGCGGAAGATGTTCGACGGCGTGCGCATGTCCTCGTACTGGCCCACGATGAAGTCGTGGCTTCCGCCGGACGTGAGGTTGACGAGCCGCGCCCGGGCCTTCCAGAGCACGCGGCCGTCGTCCGTGGCCGGGTCGTAGCGGAGGATGGCCTTGTCACCGGTGGCGCGCTCGGTGACCAGCACCGAGATGGATGCGCCGTCCGGCTGCCACGCGGTGCGCTCGTCGGCCTTGAGGACCTGGTCGTAGGTCCAGCGCTCGTCGTCAAGGGCCAGGGTCGAGGGTGGGCCGCCGTCCAGTGGCACGACCGCGAG
>VYDD01000105.1 GCA_009843625.1 Gammaproteobacteria bacterium
GGGGTGGACTCCCTGGCCGGGCAGGCCGCGCTCGAGGCGGCCGAGGCGAGCGGCCGACCTTGGGGGGAGGTCCACCTCCTGCGCATCTCGCATCCCTTCCAGGACGTGCCGCTGATCGGCGGACTGCTGGGCTTCGGCCGGCGCGGTCTTCCCCGGCCGGGCGACGACTACACGGTCGACGCCGCCCCGTTCGAGGGCAACGTCCCCCTGTTCGAGGTCACCGCCGGGCCCAGCCAGCGTTCCGTCGCCGACCTGGGAGACCTCGGCCGCGGGGGTGGATTCATCCTGCCCGGAGGGCAGTCCGGCCGTCCCGCCAACCGCCACAGCTGGGACCAGCTGGAGCGCTGGCAGCACGGCGAACTGTGGCGTCTGCCGCTCGACCGGTCGGAGGTGGAGGCACGCACGGTCTCCCGGCTGGTACTCCTGCCGGGGTAGCACGCCGGACGAAGAGTCGTCCGCCCGGCGTCCGCGGCTACGCCTGCGTGCTCATCTCGCCCAGGGCCACGCTGCGCTGGAACGCCGCGTGCACCGCCTTGGACATGATGGTGCGGAAACCGCCCTTCTCAAGCTGGTACAGCGCCTCGGCCGTGGTGCCTCCGGGTGAGGTCACGCGGTTGCGCAGCTCGGCTGGATGGACGGTCTGGTGCTCGGCGTAGATCGCCGCGCCGCGGATGGTCTGCACCACGAGTTCGCGCGCGTCCTTGCGCGAGAACCCGAGATGAACGGCCGCGTCGATCAGCGCCTCCATCATGAGAAACACGTAGGCCGGTCCGGTGCCGCTGATGGCCGTCGCGATGTCGAGGAACCGCTCGTCGTCGACGAACAGCTGTCGCCCCAGCGACCCGACGATGGTTCCTGCCTGCGCCCTCTGCTCCGGCGAGACCTCCGGGGTCGCCGTCCACACGGTCATGCCCTCCCCGACCTGGGCCGGCGTGTTGGGCATGGTGCGTACGATGGCGCGGTGCTTCAGCAGCGAGGCGATGTTGCCGATGGAGGCGCCGGCCACGATCGAGAGCGTCAGCGCATCCTGCCGGATCCCGCCCTGAAGCTCCGAGAGCACGCCGGGCAGGACCTGCGGCTTGACTGCCAGGACGACGACGTCCGCGTCCCGGGCCGCCTCGCGGTTGCACAGGGTGGTCCGGACCCCGAACTGGTCCCGCACCAGCGCGAGCCGGTCCTCGTTTCGGTCGCTCGCGATCATGTGGGCCCGATCGATGTCGTCGCCGCCCGCAAGGCCGCCGATCATTGCCGCGCCCATGGCTCCGGCGCCGATGAAGGCCACGCGCGCGCCGTTCGACTGTGTAGTGTCCATGTCCGGCTTGAGCCCGTCAGCCGGCCATGAACGGATAGCGGTACCGGGTCGGAGGGGCGAAGGTCTCCTTGACGCTGCGGGGCGAGACCCAGCGCAGCAGGTTGAGCTTCGACCCGGCCTTGTCGTTGGTGCCGCTCGCCCGGCCGCCGCCGAAGGGCTGCTGGCCCACGACCGCCCCCGTGGGCTTGTCGTTCACATAGAAGTTGCCGGCCGCGAAGCGGAGGGCGTGGAGCGCGTCCTCCACGGCCCTGCGGTCGCGCGCGAACACCGCCCCCGTGAGCCCGTAGGGAGAGGTTCCGTCGACCTGCTCCAGGGTCTCGCTCCACATGCGGTCGGGGTAGACGAACACGCTCAGCACCGGACCGAAGATCTCCTCGCACATGGTTCGGTAGTCGGGCCGGTGCGCGCGGATCACGGTCGGGCGGATGAAGTATCCCGTGCTGTCGTCCGCCTCCCCGCCGGCCAGAATCCCGGCCTCGTTCGAGTTCCTCGCGCCCTCGATGTACCCGGCGATCTTGTCGAAGGACTGCCGGTGGATCACGGCGCTCATGAAGTTCCCGAAGTCGGCGGGATCGCCCATGGTGATGCCCTCGGTCTCTTCCACGAGCTGGTCGCCGATCCGTTCCCAGAGACTCTCCGGGATGTAGGCGCGCGACAGCGCGCTGCACTTCTGGCCCTGGTACTCGAAGGCCCCGCGCAGCATCGCGGTCACGAGCGCCTCGGCGTCGGCGGACGGGTGCGCGATCAGGAAGTCCTTGCCCCCGGTTTCGCCGACGATGCGCGGGTACGAACGGTAGTGGGGCAGGTTGCCCGCCGCCCCCTGCCAGAGCGAGCGGAATACGTCCGTTGAGCCGGTGAAGTGGATGCCCCCGAAGTCCTCGCTCCCCATCACCACCCGGGTCACCATCCGGGGGTCGCCGGGCACGAAGTTGATCACCCCGGGGGGCAGTCCGGCCTCTTCGAAGACCCGCATCACGAAATAGTTGGAGTAGATGGCGCTGTGCGATGGCTTCCAGACCACGGAATTGCCCATGAGGGCCGGCGAAGCCGTCAGGTTCCCCCCGATCGCGGTGAAGTTGAACGGCGACACCGCATAGACGAAGCCGTCCAGCGGCCGGTAGTCGGCCCAGTTCCAGATGCCGCCGGGTGAGTGCGGCTGTTCGGAATAGATCTGCTGGGCGAAGTGGGCGTTGAAGCGGAAGAAGTCGATGGTCTCGCAGGCGGCGTCGATCTCCGCCTGGTGGCAGGTCTTGCTCTGGCCGAGCATGGTGGCCGCGTTGATCGTCGACCGCCACCGGTCGGCGAGGAGGTCGGCCGCGGTCAGGAACACGGAGGCGCGCGCCTCCCAGGGCCAGGACGCCCAGTCACGGCGCGCCTCCATGGCCGCCTGCACGGCGGCCTCGACCTCGGCCGGGCCCGCCAGGTGATAGCGCGCCACCACGTGGCCGTGGTCGTGCGGAAGGATGCAGGCGGCCAGTTCGCCGGTCCGCACCTCCTCGCCGCCGATGATCAGCGGAATCTCGATCTCCTGGCCCGACATCTCGGCCAGCTTGCTCTTGAGAGCCGCGCGCTCGGGGTCACCGGGCGCGTAGTCGAAGACGGGTTCGTTGACGGGCGGAGGGACGCGGACGGTTCCGGCCATGGACATGACAGCCTCGGGTACGGTAGGGAGAAATCTGGGCGGCGACGGGAAAACGGTGGTCGCCCGGCTCGGGTGCGGCTCTTCGAACAGCCCGGCAAAGGGCACGGGCAGCGACCGGCAGGGACAAATCTCGCGATTCGCCATCCCACCGCAAGGGTTTGCCCGGAGGTCCGCCGGGCATTGCGCCGAACCCCGCCGAATGCTCGTCCGGGGTGCCCTCCCGCGCCCTGCCGCGGCGCGGAACGAGGGGGCCGCGAGTGGCGTACCCTGTCCTGCGGGACCATCTTGACCGCGCTCGCCCAACGCGCGGCGCGCGCGGCACCGCCACCCTCCGACCGGGGCAGAATCTGAAACCGGAGATCCAGCAGGCCAGAAGGGACTTCGCGGTCGTCATTCCCGCATTCAACGAGGCCCCCGTGGTCCCCGACCTGGTGCGCGAACTGCGGGACGCATTCCAGGAGTTCCATCTCGACGGTGAAGTCGTGCTCGTGGACGACGGCTCCACCGACGCCACGGCGGAGGTGGCCCGGCGCGAGGCGGCGGACTGGGACGGGTTTCGCGTTGTCAGCCATCGGCGCAACCGGGGCAAGACCGAAGCGATGGTCACCGGTGTCAACGCCACCGATCGTCGCTGCATCATCCTCTTCGACGCCGATCTGCAGCACTCCCCGCGCGACATCCCCCGGTTCCTGGAGAAGCTCGACGAAGGGTGGGACATCGTCTCCGGGCGGCGCATCGGCCACTACGACAAGGCGGCGGTGTCCGAGATCGACAACC
>VYDD01000083.1 GCA_009843625.1 Gammaproteobacteria bacterium
ACCTTCTCCTCCTCGGTGGTGACGGGCACCCAACCCTCTTCCGTAACGACGGCGGGAACGCGAACCATTACTTCCGACTCGACCTCGCGGGGCTGGGCGAGGGCAGCCGCAAGAACAACCGCTTCGGGATCGGCGCGCGCGTCGAGGTGCGGGCCGGGGATCTCTTCCAGGTCCACACCGTCACGGATCCGACGACTCTCATCGGGCTCGACGGCCGCCTGAAGGCCGATGTCGTCCGCGTCTACTGGCCGAACGGCGTCCCGCAGGATCTCTACTTCCCGGGCACGGACCAGGATCTCGTCGAGGAGCAGACGCTCAAGGGCTCCTGCCCCATGCTCTACGTGTGGGACGGGGACGGGTTCGAGTTTGTGGGCGACATGATGTGGAAGAGCGCACTCGGCATGCCCCTCGGCATCCTCGGCGGCGGCCAGCGCGCCTACGCCCCCGCCTTCCCCTCGCAGGAGTACCGGCGTCTCCCTGACGGCGTGCTCCAGCCGCTGGACGGCGAGTACGTGATGCAGATCACCGAGGAACTGTGGGAGACGATCTACGTGGACGGGGTGAACCTCGTCGCCGTCGACCATCCCTCCGCGATCGACGTGTACGTGAACGAGGCCTTCATCCCCCCCGCCCCGATCGACCTCGAACTGTGGCGGGTCGGCGAACGGCACGCCCCGGTCTCGGCCACGGACGAGAACGGACGCGATCACCGGGAGGCGCTCGCCGAACGCGACTTCGACTACGTCTCGTCCTTCCGCCCCGGCCGCTTCCAGGGGATCGCCGAGCCGCACGAACTCATCCTCGACCTCGGCCCCGCGGCCGCGTCCGGCGATGTCACCCTCTTCCTCACGGGTTGGATCTTCCCCACGGACGCGAGCATCAACGTGGCGATGGGGCAGTCGGACGCTCTCGCGCCGCACTTCCCGGAACTCGACGTGATGGGCCCCGGGGGCGAGTGGCAGCCCGCGGTGCCCGGCCTCAGCTTCCCGTCGGGCAAGGACAAGACGGTCGTCGCCGACCTGCGCGGCCTCTTCCCGACCGACGACCGGCGGGTGCGGATCCGCACGAACCTCATGGTCTACTGGGACGAGGCCTTCTTCACGACCGGCCCCGCGCACCCGGGTGAGGACGAGGCGCGCGTGACGCCGCTGGCGCCCCGGAACGCGGACATCCACTACCGCGGCTTCGCGCGCGAGTTCAGAAAGGGCGGCCGGTACGGTCCCCACTGGTTCGACTACGATTCCGTCACCGTCGAGCCCCGCTGGCACGACCTGTTCGGCCTCTACACCCGCTTCGGCGACGTGACCGACCTCGTGTCCGAGGGCGACGACCGCTACGTGATCCAGAACGCCGGCGACGAGATCACCCTCCGCTTCGACGCCGAGGCGTTCCCGCCGCTGCCGGACGGCTGGAGGCGGACCTTCCTCATCTACTCCGACGGCTGGGTGAAGGACGGCGACCTCAACACCGCCACCGGCGACCGCGTCGTGCCCCTTCCGTCTCGAACGCTGTCCGGCTACCCCCCGTCCCCCGAGGAAGCGCGCGCCGAAGCCCCGGAGGCGCGACTCGCGGACTACCTCACCCGCGTGATCCCGCCCCCGGGGGACCGATGAGCGCCGATGTCAACGTGACGGAAAGCGATCAAGACGACGAAGATGCTCTCCGCCTCTGCTCCGCTTGCTTCAGAGATCAAGGCCTACGTCTCTACGCTGAAGAAATCGGTATTCGCAGCGAATCGGTCTGCCCGAACTGTCACCTCACCTCGGGACGCAAGCTGAATTCCCCGCGCCTTCACCAGGTAGCCCATCGTTTCTTTGTGTGGGGAACCTTAGAGCGCAGTCGCTACGGTGCCGCGCCGCGAGTTCAATACAACGAGCATCAGACGACCGATGTCGCTGTCCCCTTTTGGCTAGAGTCGGACATGAAGCTGATTGGTGAGACTCTTGGCGTTGGTTTTTTTTACTATGGACCCCGCCTATGGATGATTGGTGCAGTCGAACCACTAGAACAACTCGAGTCCGTCGAATCACGGAGCGCGATCATTAGTCGAATCATGGACGAATACCCGGTGACTCAGCTGGGGCGAGGAACTACGCTCTATCGACTTCGCAGCGATGCGCTCGATCCGGCGGACCTCGGCGAATACGATAGCCCACCTCGCGACAAGCTTGGTTCGAATCGGCTCGATTCGACTGACCTCCCGGTGCTATACGCCTCGCCGTATCTTGAGACGTGCGTACACGAGTGTCGGGTGTCAGCGGAAGATGATGTCTTTTTTGCAACCTTAGCACCGACAAGGGAATTGAAACTGCTGGATCTATCTCGAATCCTTGTCGAGAAGGGTGTCACGGAGTTCGAGAGTCTTGATATGGCAGTACACATGCTGTTTTTGGCCGGATCATACTCGTACGGCATCACCAGAGCGCTCGCTAGAATCGCGTGCGAGCGGGGGTATGATGGAATCGTGTATCCGTCATATTTCAGCCTTCTGCAGACTGGAGCGATACCTTTCGAGACTGGCTACGGATTGTCACTGCGACGGATCCGAGGATTTGTGGAGCGCGAAGAAGCCAAGACCGTGCCGAATGTCGGCCTATTTGGATACCCGATTCGAGACGGCTTACTGGAAGTGGCATGCATCAATCGCTTGATACTTAGACGTGTTCAATACGAATTTCATTTTGGGCCGATCATTGATGCTGCTCTCGAACCTTGGACGACAGATGTCGGGGAGGAGTCCGAGTAAGGTGACATCCTCCGGCGTGCCTGCAAGGGCCACTCAACCCCTACGGGTGGACGGTCGCGCCCGAGAAGGAGAGTTCGTTGGGTACGATGGCGCAGACGAAGGGGTATTCGTCCGCGGGTCGACCGGCCGGGCGGCACGGTGGGGACTGGTTGGGGTGAACTTCCTTCTGTCCTGAGGCGCGAAACATCGCTGCTGGCGGCGGAGGAGGTAGCGGTTCACGTTCGTTCAGACGCGACGGTGAGGTGAAATCCAGTGGGGACCCCAGCAACGTTGCTAGGGAGCAGGGTGTGTGGACTTAATTGGTTGCATCTAGGAACATGACCGACGTGCGTACCACCTTATGAAATTTGGATCGGCGAGGATGGCGTGCTGGTCCTTGCGCTTGGGGTGTTGCTGAAGTCTTATGCGAGAAGCAAGCTATAGCCCGCCGATCAGCGCTCGCTGAATCACCGGACGTCCGACGAGGAGGGATGCGTCGGTTCCTCGCACCCGCAGGAGAAAAAACGTCAGCATGGAAACTTCGAAGAAGCCTTGGCCCTTGGCAACGATCAACGGGATCCGGGATCGCGTGGATACGAACCCCGACTATCAGCGTCCTCCCGTGTGGGGCCGAGGTCAAAAACAGCTCCTAGTTGATTCAATTCTCAGGAATTACGACGTCCCGAAGCTCTACTGGCGTCGCACGGGCAAGAAGCCTGACACATACGACGTGATCGACGGTCAGCAGCGGCTACGCGCCGTATGGGAGTTTTTCGCCGGCGAATACAGCCTTCCACGCAACGCTGATCCCGTCGACGGATATCCCGTAGCCAGTCTCAAGTACGGAAACTTGCCTGACGAGCTTCGCATTCGTTTGGACACGTATCCCCTCGATGTCGTCTTGGTCGACGATGCCGACGAGGACGAGGTTCGAGAGATGTTTCTCCGCCTTCAGAACGGCACTACGCTCCGGGCGCAGGAGAAGCGGAATGCCTATCCC
>VYDD01000332.1 GCA_009843625.1 Gammaproteobacteria bacterium
GGGTCACACCTGCAGAGTTGGCCGACCTGGCCCTGCCGGTCGCCCAGCAGCGCATCGCCCGGGCGGCAGGCTTCTGACGAGCACGGCGCCCCGGACGCCGGCGACGGCTACACCGGGGTGGCGGCGGTCACCGCGACCAGGGCGGCACGACCTGGTTCATGCGGGCATAGGCGATCGCCTGCCCCAGGTGCTCGTTCATGTGGGTCAGCAGCTGCAGCAACACCGCCCAGTTCTCCACTTCGCGCCCGTACAGCTCGGTGGGCTTCGCCAGGTCCGCACCGGACATCGCGTCCAGGATCCCGCGCACATGATCCATCGAAGAGGCAAGGACGCGCACGGCCTCGCCCTTGGTGGTCACCCGCTCTTCGAGCGAGGCGTAGTCCACGCCCGCAGGTGCGTCCACCCCGAGGTACATGTCCGGATACATGTAGTTGTAGCGGGCGACGTGCATGTACGCGGCGGCCACGGTGTACACCCCCTCCATGGGCTGCCACGAGTACGACTCCGCCGGCATCGCCTCGGCCAGCGCCACCAGCTTCTCCGCCGACGCCTCGAACTGGCCCCGCAACTCTCCGCCGAATCCGGAAATCCCCTGTGCGCGCGCGGGCATCGCCAGCACCGCCATGGCAACAAGCGTCAGCACGCCGCGGACGAGAAGCAACCGCCCTCGACGACTCGTGACCGGAGCTTTCGCGTAGACGGAAGCACGATTGGAACAACGCATGGTTCTTCTCCTGTTCGACTCAGCTCTGGGCCGGGAAGGGCCCCGATTCCTTGAATCCCTGCCCCGGCGCGGGAGTGTCGTGGCGCGCGCGCCCGTACCCTCCCCCATCGGTGCGGCTGATGCGCTTGCCGTCGACCAGCGCCTCCAGCACGAGTTCGCAGGCGGATGCCGTGTGGCCGTCGCCGGCACCCTTTGTCGCGAGCCCGACATGCGAGAGCAGCTCCAGCAGGCCGGGCACGTTCTCGAATCCCTTGACGCACGCCTTCGCCCCGGCGTCGTTGGAGACCTGCAGCGCGCCCCCCTCCTCGAAGTACTCGACGATCGGTTCCACGTTGGCGCCGCCCGCACAAGTCTCGAAGACCTGTCCCGCCGCCCGTGCGATCAGCTCGCGGGCGATGCGGTCGGGTCCGTGCAGCTCGCCCTCGTATTCCAGCTCCATCTTGCCGGTGATCGCCGGCCGGGCCGCGTAGATGTCGCCCACGCGCGGAACGACTGTCTTCTCCTTCAGGCGGAGCGCGCGCCGTTCCGCGCTGGCCACGGCGATCTCCAGCACCGAGATGGGCATGCGCTGGCTCACGCCCGAGCGCTGGTCCACGCGCTTGTCGACCCGGGCCAGAAACGCGATCGACTCCACGATCTCGGCGATGAAGTCGGGAATCTCCACCGGAAGATCCCCACGCTCGACCCACGACTCCTGTGCCGTGATCGCGCGTCCGACACCGAGCGTTTCCGGGTAGTGGGTGCGCACTTCGGTCCCGATGCGGTCCTTCAGCGGCGTGATGATCTTGCCCCGCGCGGTGTAGTCCTCCGGGTTGGCGGTGAAGGCCAGCATGACGTCGAGCTGAAGGCGGATGGGGTATCCCTTGATCTGCACATCCCCCTCCTGGAGGATGTTGAAGAGCCCCACCTGGATCTTTCCGGCCAGATCCGGAAGCTCGTTGATGGCGAAGATGCCGCGGTTGGCCCGGGGCAGAAGCCCGTAGTGGACCGTCAGCTCGTCGGCCAGGATGTGTCCCCCGCGCGCCGCCTTGATGGGGTCCACGTCCCCGATCATGTCCGCGATGCTCACGTCCGGGGTGGCGAGCTTCTCCACGTACCGGCTCTCGCGCGGCACCCACGCCACCGGCGCGTCTTGGCCGTGCTCCTCGATCAGCAGCCGGCCGTAGCGCGACACCGGGTGGAACGGCTCGTCGTTGATCTCGCTGCCCGCGAGAATCGGGATCTCCTCGTCCAGAAACTCCACCAGCTGACGCAGGATCCGGCTCTTGGCCTGGCCCCGGAGGCCGAGCAGGATGAAGTCGTGCCGCGCGAGTATCCCGTTCACGATCTGGGGAACGACGCTGCCGTCGTAGCCCAGGATGCCCGGGAACAACTCCTCCCTGTCGCGGAGCTTGCGGACCAGGTTGGCCCTCATCTCGTCCTTCACGCTGCGGGGGCGATAGCCCGATTCGCGCAACTCCCGAACCGTGGCGGGTCGGCGATGGGTCATGTCTGTCGTGTGGGGTAGCGGGGGGTCGGATCGACGCCGTGACGACCGGCGCGGGATTGGCTAGGATGTAGCACTTCGGGAGGCCGGCTGCCCGGGGTCGGGCGGCGCTTCGGCCTCGACAGACTACCCCGCTCTCCGGGCCCGGATCCTGCGGGCCGGGCGCCGGCCCGATCGGTGGCGCCCGCCGCCCGCGCGGAGACCGGCAGCCCGCTCAGGAGTCCTTATGCCACAACCTCCGGCGTCCGTTCGACCGGCTGCCTGGCAGCCTGCGCTCTCCGTCGATCGCTTCATCGTGGAGGAGCCTCCGGACGCCGAGGCGCTCCCCCTCGACGTGGTGTTCGTGGGCGGAGGCCCGGCCGGGCTCGCCGGCGCGATACAGCTCGCAAAGCTGGCGCAGGCGGACGGCGAGGCTGGGGGCGATCTGGGCGAACTCCAGATCGGCGTGCTCGAGAAGGCCGGGGAGTTGGGCGAGCACTGCCTGTCCGGCGCCGTGGTCAACCCGCGCGCCTTCCGGGAACTCTTCCCCGAACTCACCGACGGCGACTTCCCCTTCGCGCGCCCGGTGTCCCGTGAAGCGGTGTACCTGCTGACGGGCGCACGGGCGTTCCGACTGCCGACACCGCCCACGATGAGGAATCACGGCAACTTCGTGGGCTCGATCTGCGAGATGGTGAGGTGGCTGGGTGAGCGCGCGGAGGAACTGGGCGTGAACGTCTTTCCGGGCTTTCCCGTCGATTCGCTCCTCGTTGAGGGAACGCGCATCGCGGGTGTGCGCACGACGCCAGCCGGCCTCGACCGGAAGGGCGCGCCGGGCGCGGGATACCAGCCGCCCATGGATATCGCGGCCCGGATCACCGTGCTCGCCGAAGGCACCCGCGGCCCGCTCACCCAGGCCTGGCTTGAGCGGGAGGGCATCGGTTAGCCCAACCCCCAGATCTACGCCCTCGGGGTGAAGGAGCTCTGGCGCACCCGCCGGCCCCTGGACCGCGTCGTGCACACCCTGGGATGGCCGCTCCCGCGCGATGCCTTCGGGGGCAGCTTCATGTATCCGCTCGCCGACGACCTGGTCGCGCTCGGACTGGTCGTGGGGCTGGATTACCGCGATGCCTCCCTCGATGTCCACGAGCTGCTCCAGCGGATGAAGCTGCATCCGCTTTTTCGCTCCACCCTCGAGGGCGGCGAGATGCTGGAATGGGGCGCGAAGACCATCCCCGAAGGGGGCTACTACTCGGTTCCGCAGCGCCGCCACGGGGAGGGGTTGCTGGTCTGCGGCGACGCGGCAGGTCTTGTGGACGTTCCCTCTCTCAAGGGCATCCACTACGCGATGCAGTCGGGCATTCATGCGGCCCGCGCCATCTTCGCCCAGCTCAAGGGCGAGGGCGACGGCCTGGCGGGATTCAGCCGCGCCCTGGACGACTCGTACGTGATGAAGGACCTGCGCCGCACCCGCAACCTTCGCCTGGCCTTCAAGAAGGGCTTTTGGGCGGGCGGGATCCGGGCGGGGA
>VYDD01000275.1 GCA_009843625.1 Gammaproteobacteria bacterium
CCGACGCGGGAGTCTCCCCGTTGGAGATGGATTACTTGGAGGCCCACGGGACCGGAACCTCCGTGGGGGATCCGATCGAGATTGATGCCGTAGCCGCCGTCTATGGGAAGGGACGAACCGCTGACCGCCCGCTTCTCATTGGTTCCGTAAAGACCAATATCGGCCATCTGGAGTCGGCCGCGGGCGTGGCTGGAGTGATCAAGGCGGCGCTGGTACTGAACCGGGGTGTAATTCCCAAGCACCTCCATTTCCGCAATCCCAACCCGAGTCTCGACTGGGATCGTCTGCCGCTACAGGTAACCTCGTCGATGATGGACTTGCCGCACCGTCCGGAGCGGCCGCGACTTGCAGGAGTGAACTCCTTCGGGATATCCGGGACGAACGCCCACATTGTGATGGAGGAATACCGTGGCCCGGACGGTGCGGCCGCTGGCGAACCGTGGGCTGTCGGCTCTGGGAAGTCGGTGGCGGTTTTGCTGCCGACGACCGTGGGGGATCTGCCGCTGCCGGAGCAGGAGGTACAGCCGCGCCAGACCCGCCTCCTTGCGCTGTCGGGCAAGTCGGAGGGTGCGCTCGGCGATCTGGCAGAGCGGTATCTGTCGTGGCTCGATGAACGTGCGGACCAGCTCTCACCCGAGGGAGACGCGCTGCCGCCGCTCCTAGCGGACATGGCATGGACGGCGGGCGTGGGCCGGAGCCATTTCGATCACCGCGCGGGCGTCGTCTTCCACGACGCGGAATCGCTGCGAGAGCGGCTCCGTGGTCTAACTGAAGCGGATAGGGTCGCGTCGTCGCGGACACCGAGCCGGGTGGCGTTCGCCTACACCGGGCAGGGGAGCCAATGGGTCGGTATGGGACAGACGCTCTACGAGAGTGAACCGGTGGCGCGGGCGGTTCTGGACCGCTGCGAGGCGGTCCTTTTGCAGGAGCGAGGAACATCCCTGCTGGATGTGATGTTCGGAAGGGCCGGAGGAGAAGGGGAACTCGGAGACACGGCGTGGGAGCAGCCC
This sequence comes from Gammaproteobacteria bacterium, assembly GCA_009843625.1. GTDB lineage: Bacteria > Gemmatimonadota > Gemmatimonadetes > Longimicrobiales > Gaopeijiaceae > BD2-11. The sequence continues at coordinate 1,011 of VYDD01000275.1, forward strand.
GCCCTGTACGCGCTGCAGTGCGCGTTGACGGCGCTCTGGTCGAGCGTCGGCGTCCGTCCAGAAGTGGTCGTCGGACACAGTATCGGGGAACTCGCGGCGGCGCAGACGGCAGGCGTATTCAGCCTTGAAGACGGGATGCGGTTCGCCGCCAAACGGGGCGCACTGATGTCGCAGACGGAAGAGGGCGGCATGGCCGCGATCTTTGCACCGGCCGAGCGCGTGGCGTCGGCGGTGGAGGAGGTGAACGCGGCCTCCTCCGACCTTGAGCTGAGCATTTCGGGATACAACGGTACCCACCAGGTGGTCAGCGGCCCGATTGCGGGAATTGAAGCGATCTCGCAGCGATTCGAGCTGGAGGAAGTGCGGGTCAGGCGGCTGAACACGACCCGGGCGTTCCACAGTGCCCTAGTTGAGCCTATCCTCGACGAACTGGAAGCGTCCCTCGGTGGCGTAGCGATCCAGCCGCCTTCTCTCACCGTGATTAGCAATCTGACGGGGCAGGCCGTGGAACCGGGTCAAGTGCAAGACGGAGCCTATTGGAGGCGTCATGCCCGGGAGCCGGTGGCATTCGCCGAGGGGGTGAAGACGATGGCGGATCTCGGGGTGGACGTGGTGCTGGAGATCGGCCCGCGATCGGTGCTGGCTCCGATGGCGGCCTCGTCTTGGTCGGAATCGCCGCAGACACCGGTGCCGGTGGTGCTGTCGAGCCTCTGCCCGCTGTCGGACGACCCCGTGGAGACCGGAAGCGCCGATGGTTTCGTGGAGGCGGTCGCGGAGGCGTACCAAGCGAGGCTCCCGATCCGTTTCGAGGGGCTCTTCTCAGGGGAGACGCGGCGACGGATCTCTTTGCCTAGCTATCCGTTCCAGCGCGAGCGGCACTGGATCGAGTTGCCGAAGCGTCGGAGCGGAAGTGCTGGCCACCCGCTGCTGGGTGCCCGGCACGAATCCGCCCGCGGCGAGATCACCTTCGAGACGGAAGTATTTCCCGCTGATCCGGCGTGGATGAACGACCATCGGGTGTTCGGTCGGGTCGTGGCACCTGGCGCGCTCTATGGGGCCATGGCGTGTGCGGCGTCGCTCCTCGAAGAGAGCGAGCCGGTGGTTGTGGAGGACATGCAGTTGCACAGCCCGCTGGTCTTCGAGGAAGACGAGACAGGTGACGAAGGCCGGAAGATCCAGGTCGTGCTCGATGCTGCCGAGCCGACGTCGCCGCGCGGGGTCCAGATCTTCAGCAAGGGGAGTGAAGGGGACTGGACGGTCCACGTGGAAGGTCGTCTGTCGCCGGGTGCCCCCGACTCGGAAGCGGGTGAGCGGATCGATCTGGAAAGTCTCAAGGCCAGCCTCTCGCCAATGGACGTGGCGGGCTACTACCGCCACAGGGCGAGTACTGGGGTCGATTTGGGTCCGTCTTTCCGCACGCTTGGGAGAATCTGGTCCCGCCCGGGTGAGGCGTTGGGCGAGGTGTCTCTGCCGGAAACTCTGACCAAGCACGGGCTGGATGTTCATCCGCTCGTGTTGGACGGTTGCTTTCAGGTCGTGGGCGCGGCGCGCAATCTGGCGGGAACTGAGGGCGGGGCCACGTATCTGCCGTTTGGCTGGGAGCGGCTGTGGCTGGCGGGATCGCTGCCCGATCAGGTCGTCTGTCACGTGCGCTTGAGTGATGCGTCAATCGACGCGGAGAACAGCGCGGGCGAGCCTGCCGAGGTGCTGAGTGGCGAGCTGCGCATCTACGATCTGAACGGGGTGCCGCTCGGCCGTCTGAGCGGATACGCGGTGAAAAGAGCGACGCGGGAGGCGCTGCTGTCGGCGGTCGAACAAGTGAAGGATCTGTTGTACGAGGTGGTGTGGCGCGAGCGCGACCTTCCTGCCGGAATCGCACCCGCGGACTTCTTCCCAAATCCGGCAGCCGTCGCGGCCGGTTCGCAGTTGTTCGCCGGTTACCTGACGGACGCGGGTGTCGATCCCGAAGGCCGGGATGCCCTGCTGGCGGACCTAGAGCGATGGTCGCGCTCCCGCGCGCTCGCGACGTTGGAAGAGTTGGGTTGGCAGCGCCGGACGAGCGAGACCGTGGACCCGGAGGCGTTGCAGAGCCAGCTAAACGTCCTTCCGGAGCACAAACGCCTCTTCCGGCGGCTCTTTGAGATGCTCGCCAAGTCGGGGGTGGTGAAAGAGGTGGACGACGGGTTTGTCGTGGTCGTGGGGCCCGAGGAGCCGCTGCCGGAAGAAATGCCGGATGATCTCGAGGAGTTCGCCTCTTGGATGGCCGATCGGCACCCCGACGGCCTGACCGAGATCGGGCTGTTTCGGCGCTCCGGTTGCGCTCTGGCCGAGGTGCTTCGCGGCCAAGAGGATCCGCTGACACTGCTGTTTAGCAGTGGAGAACCAACGGCGGCTGATTTGTATCTGAAGGCACCTGTGGCGCGTGCGGCGAACCAAATGCTGGCGGAGGCGGTGCGGGCGCTGGTGGCCGCATTGCCCGAAGGACGGCGTCTCAGAGTGATCGAGGTTGGAGCTGGTACGGGTTCAGCGACCGCATCCGTGCTGCCGGAGCTTCCCGACGGGCAGTTTGACTACGTGTACACGGATATCTCCGCGGGCTTCTTCGCCGAGGCGGAGGCGCGGTTCGGCGATGGCGGCGGGTGCATTGAGTATCGTCCGCTGGATATCGAGAAGGATCCAATTGACCAAGGCTTCGACTCCC
>VYDD01000077.1 GCA_009843625.1 Gammaproteobacteria bacterium
ACCGCACGCTGGGAGAGGTGGAAGAGATCTGGTGGGAATCGTCGTTCGACGGCCGTCCCATCCAGGGCTGGATCGTCAAGCCGCCGGACTTCGATCCGGCGCGGCGCCATCCGTTGATCGTCGAGATCCACGGCGGTCCGGTCTCCAACTACGGCGACCGTTTCTCGGCCGAGATGCAGCTCCTCGCCGCCGCCGGTTATGTCGTCCTCTACCCCAATCCCAGAGGCAGCACCAGCTACGGCGAGGAGTTCGCGGACCTGCTCTACCACAACTATCCCGGCCAGGACTACGACGACATCATCTCCGGCGTCGACGCGGTGATCGACAGGGGGTACATCGACGAGAACAACCTCTTCGTCACCGGGGGCAGCGCGGGCGGGATCATGACCGCGTGGATCGTCGGCAAGACCGATCGATTCCGCGCGGCGGTGGCGCAGAAGCCGGTCATCAACTGGATCAGCAAGACGCTCACCGCGGACAACTGGTACGGCTACTACTTCAGCCGCTATGACGGTCTGCCCTGGGAGAACCCCGATCCGTACTGGGAATTCTCTCCGCTGTCCCTGGCCGGCGAAATCGACACCCCGACGCTGATCATCACCGGCGAAGAGGACCTGCGCACGCCGCTGTCGGAGTCGTACCAGCTCTTCCACGCCCTGAAGATGCGCGAGATCGACACGGCGGTGATCCGGCTGCCCGGGGCCTCCCACGACATGAGCCGGCGACCCAGCCAGCTCATGGCCAAGATCGCCAACATCGTGGCCTGGTTCGACAAGTACCGGGCGACGCCGCGAGCCAGCTGAGGGCCTGCCGGCGCGCCCCGACCAACCCGTTCCCCTTCACACACCGGACCGAACCCATGACCAGCCTGCGCATCTCGCTCGCCCTCGTCGTCGCCGTGACCATTGCCAGGGTGGCCGGGGGGATCGTGTCCGGCAGCCTGGCGCTCCTGGCCGACGCCGGCTACGGCCTGACCCTGGGCGTGGCCCTGGGACCGGCTCTGCTGGCCACCGGATCGGACGCGCCCGCCGGCGCGGTGCGGCGCACCTTCCGCTACCAGCGCGCCGACATCGTGGCCTCCCTGGCCAGCGCGCTCGTGCTGTGGGGGATCGCGGCGTGGATTCTGCTCGAGGCGTGGGGCCGGTTCGGCGAGGTCTCCGACGTCGACGGCGGTCTCCTGCTGGGTGTCGCGGTGATCGGGCTGGCGGCGCATCTCATCGTCATGCTCATGCTGAAACAACCTGCGCAGAAGCACGGGGACGCCGCGCACGCCCTGGAACAAACCCTCCCTAGCGTCATGGGTCCGGCGGCCGCGGTCTTGGCGGGCCTGACCATCCAGATGTTCGGATGGCAGGCTGCGGATCTTGCGTGCGCGGCCCTGATCGCCGTCCTGGCGCTCGTCAACACCTGGCGCCTGCTGGCCCACGTCGTCCACGTGCTGCGCGGGGGCACGCCGGAGCACATCGACGTCGACCGGCTCTGCCGCCGGATCGAGGACCTGCCCGGGGTGACCCTGATGCACGACGTGCACGTCTGGACGCAGACGCCGGGAAGCGACGCCCTCGCCGCCCATGTCCTCGTCGATCCTGAGCGCCGCGGGGAGATGGACTCCCTGCTCGGCCGCATCCGGACCATCGCCAACGAGGAGTTCGACATCCGGCACGTGACCGTACAGCTGGAGACCACGGCCGCGAACTGGAAGGAAGATCCCCGCGTCGCGGCGCGGCTAGGACGGCGCGGCTAGTCATCGCGTGCACCGCTTGATCGTCCACGCGCGGCCGGCGTGAGTCCGTGCGGCGAATCCTCGTCCTGAACTGGCAGGACCGGGAAAACCCGCAGGCCGGTGGAGCCGAAGAGCACGTCCACCAGGTCTTCGGCCGACTCGCCGGACGGGGCTACGAGGTTGCGCTGCTGGCCTCGGGCTTCGAGGAGTGCGAGCCCCGCGTGCGGCTGGACGGCATCGAGGTTCACAGGACCGGCGGACGCTACACCTTCTCGATTGCCGCGCCCTGGTACTACCTGCGCAACCTGCGGCGCGAACGCTGGGACGTGGTGGTGGACAACCTCAACAAGGTGCCGCTCTTCTCTCCGTGGTGGGCGTCGGCCCCGGTCGTGCCGCTCGTTCACCACCTGTTCGGCCTCACCGCCTTCCGCGAAGCCTCCTTCCCCCTCGCGGCGGCGACCTGGCTCATGGAGCGGCCGCTCCCGCTGGTGTATCGCGGCCGGCCCACCATCGCGGTTTCGCGGAGCACGCGCGACGACCTGACCCGACGAGGACTGCGGGCTCCCATGGAGGTCATTCCGGTCGGGGTCGACACCGCGCACTACGCGCCGCACCCGGAGGACCGCAGGACGCCCGCGCCTTCCCTGCTGTACCTGGGACGCGTCAAGCGCTACAAGGGCGTCGACCTGCTCGTGCGCGCGGTGGCGAATCTGGCGCGGCAGGGGCTGCGCGTCGACTTGAAGGTGGCCGGCGCGGGCGACGCCCGCCCGCAGCTGGAGAAGCTGGCAGGGGACCTGGGCGTGGAGGATCGGGTCATCTTCCTCGGATTCGTGGACGACCGGACGAAGATCGACCTGATGCGCACATCGTGGGTGCACGGGCTCACGTCACCCAAGGAGGGCTGGGGGATCACCGTGCTCGAGGCCGGCGCCTGCGGCACGCCTTCGGTCGCGAGTGACGCGCCCGGGCTGCGCGAGGCGGTGCTGGATGGAAAGACAGGACTGCTGGTGCCCCACGGCGACGTCGAGGCCCTGGCCGGGGCGATCCGGAGGCTGGTCACGGACGGGGAACTTCGCGGGCAACTGGGAGCGGGCGCGCGCGCCTACGCCGAGTCGCTGTCGTGGGACGCAACCAGCGTCGCGGTGGAGCGCTTTCTGCTTGCGGTTTCCTCCGGCGAGGCGGTGTCCTGAGGCCCGGGGAGCGGGCCGACCACTATCCCAACCCGAAATCCTGCGCGATGGCGTGACAGGTCGCCGCGGCCGAGAGCACCACGCCCGGCACACCCGCGCCGGGATGGGTTCCGGCTCCCGCGAGGTAGAGCCCGCCCACCTCTTCGCTCCGGTTGTGCGGCCGGAACCAGGCGGTCTGGGTCAGCCTGGGCTCGATCCCGAACGCGTTGCCCAGTGCCGCGCCGAACTGGGTCGCGAAGTCGTCGGGAGTAAAGACCTCCCGTATCTCCACGGCCCCCGTGAGCCCATCCAGCCCCCAGGCTTCGAGGGCGTCGAGGACGCGAAGCGTCATCCGGGGTGCCTCGATGCCCCAGTCGATGCCCGAGGCGCCATTCGGAACGGGCACCAGGACATACATGCTCTCACAGCCCGGAGGCGCCATGGAAGGGTCGGTCCGGGACGGCGTGTGCAGGTACATGCTGAAGTCTCTCGCAAGCGTCTTCCGGTCGAAGATGTCGCGCACCAGACCCTCGTACCGGGGCCCGACGATGATGGTGTGGTGCGTGAGCTGCGGGTAACGCCTGCGCACGCCGAGATAGAGCAGGAAGCAGCTCATCGACTGGTGCAGGCGCGCGAGCCGGTCGTCGGTCCAGCGGCGCCGGCGCACATGGCTCAGGAGCCGCCCGTAGGTGTGCCCCGGGTCGGCGTTGCTCACGACGATGTCGGCGGGAAGGAAGGACCGGGGCAGTTCGCGGCCCCCCGTCCCGCCCACGCGAACGCCCCTCACCCTTCGCCTGAGCAC
>VYDD01000230.1:0-7636 GCA_009843625.1 Gammaproteobacteria bacterium
CGATGCCCGAGGCGCGGGGGGAAGTGGAAGGAGTGTCGGCCGCGAGGCTGCCGACGCGCGCCCGGAGCCGAAGCAGCGCCGGGCGGATGCAGTGGGGCTCCTGGCCGAGCGAGCGCTGGCTGCGGGGTTCGGAGGTGGCGAGCGCCGCGAATCGGAAGGCGATGTAGATGAGGTGGGTGGCGACCTCGATGAACTGGATGGTGCTCAGACCACCGAATCCAATGCAGCCCTGCGGGGAGTGCCCGCGGAAACGCGGGGAGCCAACGCGGAGAATGCGGGGAACACGTCAGCCCGCGTCGGGTCCGGCACCCGGGCGGAGCGCTACCAGGTCATGGTCCACTGCGATGCCGCAACGCTCGCGGCCGAAGGCGAGCCCGGGCGCTCGGATCTGGACGGGATTCGCGTTTCCGCGGAGACGTCGCGGCGCATGGCGTGCGACGCCGCAGTCGTCGCGATGGTCCACGCGAAGGACGGCTCGATGCTGAACGTGGGGCGCCGGACGCGCACCATTCCGCCGCACATCCGCCGAGCGCTGGAGGAGCGGGACCGGGGATGCCGCTTTCCCGGGTGTGGCTGCCGGTTCACCGAGGCGCATCACGTGAAGCACTGGGCCGACGGGGGCGAGACGAGCCTCGGGAACACGTTGCTCCTCTGCCGGCGGCATCACCGCGCCGTTCACGAGGGGCGGGTCAAGGTATCCGTGAACAGTGACGGGACGGTGCTGTTCTTCACGCCCAAGGGGAGGATGTTGGTGGATGCGCCGAGCAGGCCCAAAGCGGCTCGTGGTGGCGAGAGACCGGGCTTGCCGCCAGTCCCATCGGGTCATCCAGGCGCCCCGGCCGAGGCGTCGGTTGCGAGCTTGCCGGTCCCAACGGTCCATGCCGGCGCCCCGGCGCAAGGCGATGGCATCACGCTCTCAAACGGGGCCGCGCTCTACCTCGATTCGGAGATACCGTGGGAGATCGAGGCCGCTGCGCGGGAGGCGATGGAAGAGTCTCTGGAGTGAGTCTGGCTCTCGCCCTCCCCCGCGCGACGGAGCCGGAAAACGCGGCGGGACTGGAAAAACGCGGCGGGACTGGAGAACGCGACAGACCTGGACAACGCGAGGGGCAGTCCGCCGCCTCAGCTTACCAGCTGTAGCCGAGTCGCGTGTAGTAGAAGCCGCCGTTGAAGCCGAACGGCGTGAACTGGCCGAAGCGGTTGCCGACGCCGGCCGCGGCGCCCGGATACTCCTCGGGGTAGGTGTTGAGCAGGTTCTGGGCACCGGCCGTGAGCGTCCAGCGCTCGGCCAGCTTTCGGGACGCCTCCACATCGAAGAGGATGCGGGCCGGGTAGTCGATGGTGTTTTCCGGATCCGACTCGTAGTAGGGCTGCTCGCCGTCGAAGTAGCCGCCCCAGTAGCTGGCGCGCACCAGGAAGCGGGATCCGCCGGGGAAGGCGTGATTCATGGCGAGGTTGCCGCGCACGCCGGGAAGTCCCTGCTCGAGTATGCGGATCCGGTGCGAGGTGAGGGTCTTCGGGTTGAAATCCGTCACCGTGGTCCGGGTCCAGTTCCACGCGCTGCTGAAGGTTGTGGTGGAACCGCCCGCTCCCCGAACATCGTACGCGCCCACCAGGTCGATGCCGTCCGTCCGGGTCGCGAAGTCGTTGATGAAGAAGCGGAAGCGCGCGAGCACGCCGCCCGGCCGGATGATGTCCTGGGCGATGAGCTGTTCGATCTCCGCCGGGGTGAGCTCCCGGTCGGCGCTGGTCGTCAGGCGGTCCGAAACCCTGACCTGGAAGAAGTCCAGCGAAAGGCTGAACGGGCCATCGTCGTACACCGTCCCAAGGGCCAGGCTGACGGATGTCTCCGGCTTGAGCGGCTCGCCGCCGAATTCCCTCGCCAGGGGTGACGTCGACGGAATCGTGCCGTTGTTGGTCAGGTCCATGATGGCGGGATCGTAGATCGTCGAGATGTTGAACGCGTTCTGCTGTCCCGGCGAGGGGGCGCGGAAACCGGTGCTGACGCTGGCTCGGAGCCCAAGCTTCTCCGACGCGCTCACGCGTCCCGCGAGCTTCCCGTTGACCGTCGTCCCGAAGTCCGAGAACCGCTCGACGCGGCCCGCCGCACCGAATGTCCAGGCGCCCTCGGGTTCACGGACCTCCAGGTCGCCGTAGGCGGCGAAGTTGTTCCGGTTCCAGGCTCCCTCGGTAAGGGGTCCGAATCCGGTGAACCCGTTGGAGCCGGGGGTGAATCCCTGCGACGCGAGCGGGCCCTCGGTCCACGATTCCGTGCTGCCCCGGATGATCTCGAAGCGCTCGTTGCGCCACTCGGCGCCGCCGGCGAGGTTGGTCCGCTCATCGAGGGCGTAGGACAGGTCGACGTTGAAGTTGGTCTCCTGCTGATCGTAGATCCCCGGGTTGAACCAGGGCGTACAGGGTTGATCCGGCACCACGAAGGAGATCTTCCGACTGGCGTCGGCGCAGGGCTGGTCGGGTCCCAGCGAGGCGTTCACCGTGTTGTACATGTAGAAGTCGAGATTGGACCTGCCCCAGGACGCGCTCGCGTCCCAGCTCAGATCGCCATCGGCGCCCTTCAGCCCCGCCACCGCAGAGGCGTCGAGGAGGTAGGAGCCGAACTGCGGAGTGAATCCTCCGGGGAAGAGCTTCTGGAAGGTGAAGCAGTCGGGATCGGAGAGGACCTGGTCGAAGGCCCGCTGGTCGAGCACGACGCCATCGTCGTCGACCCGCACCTCGGGACAGCCCGCCGATCCGTCCAGCACGCCGTCGCGTGCGTCGAGCATGTCGCCGATGAGGAGGATCCTCTGGCCGTCCGCGTTCCTCGTCCCGAACACCCCGCTGCGGGTGCCCGGGTTGCGGAAGTAGAAGCCGCCCTCGACCTGCTTGCTCACGTAGTTGCCGTGGGAATAGAGCTGCAGGTTGTCGTTGAACAGATACCCCATGTTCGCCCACAGCTTGAGCTCGTTGGACACTTGGGGGGCGCCCCAGACCTGCGCCGGCACGCGGACGCTCGAGTTCCCCGACGCCAGCAGCGCCAGGGCGTCGTTGCGCTGCGTGCTGCGGTCGGTGGGATTGGCGTTGCCGTACTCGCCGGTCAGGTTCAGGAAGCCGGCTTCTCCGAGCGGCAGGCCCACGTTGCCGGACAGTGTGTACACCTCGCCATCCCCGGGGAACGTGCCCTCCTCGAACGGTTCGCTGGTCTCCCCCAGGGCGTACCCGCCGGTCTTGAAGTCGATGGAGCCGCCGGAGCGGTCGTTTTTGAGGACGAAGTTCACGACGCCTGCGATCGCGTCGGAGCCGTACTGGGCGGAGGCGCCGTCGCGCAGGACCTCGGCCTGCTGCAGCACCAGCCCCGGGATGAGCGCGATGTCAGGGCCCTGCGAGCCGTCGGAGAGGCCGTTGCCGTACCAGGTGATGACCGCCCCGCGATGGCGCCGTTTCCCGTTGACCAGGACGAGGGTGTGGTCCGGGGCCAGGCCGCGGAGGTTCGCGGGCCGCACGAAGGTGGCCGCATCGCTGATGGGCTGAATATTGACGTTGAACGACGGAACCACGTTGCGCAGCAGGTTGGCGAAGTCGGTGTCGCCCCTGCTGCAGAATCTCCGCGGCGGGAATCACGTCGACGGGGACGGGCGACTCCGTTACGGTGCGGGGCCGCGCGCGGCTCCCGACCGCGACCACGCCCTCGACTTCGAGCACCGTCTCGGTGAGCACGACGTTCAGCGTGGTGGGCTGGCCGTCCGCGATGGTCACCTGCCGCCGTTCGGTCTCGTAGCCGATCAGCACCACCACTACTTCGTGGATTCCCGCCGGGATGGGCTCGACCTGGTAGGTGCCGTCGGCGCCGGTTATCGTCCCGATGTTCAGGCCGGCCAGGCTGACCTGGGCTCCCGCGATGGCAATGCCCGAGCCGGCCAGCGTGACCGTTCCCCGCAAAGTTCCCTGCGCGGTGGCCGGACCGGCGTGCGCGAGGGCGAAGAACACGGCGATGGCTGCTGCTCTCATCATGGTCACACCACGCCGAATTTGGCTTGCCAGTTGTCGAGAAGCGCGAAGTGGTCACCGTCGGCAACGGTATAGTAGACTCTCTGCATCCCCTGCCGGCGATTGGGTCCGAACGACACCGATTCGCCGATTCCCAGGGGGAAGTTGCGGACGGTGAATACCGCCTCCTCCAATCGGGACCGGTCCGGGCGCGCGCCCAGGCGCCGCAGGATTTCCGTCATCAGTTTCGCGTTGAGGAACCCCTCCAGGCTGACAAAGCCGCGGGCAAGGGGTTGATACGATTCGCCCTGGGCGAGTTTCTCGAGATCGTCGGGCAGACTGAGGGTCGTACTGGAACATCAGCCGATGGTACTCGTTCACGGACGGGAAGGTAGCGTCGTCGAAGGCGGGCACGACCTGTGAATTGACCAGGTACCGTGTGTACGAATCCGGGTCGGAGCGTCTCTCGCGCAGGACCCGTTGCAGGTTCTCGCTCCCCACGAACGACAGGTTGGCCACCGGAACGTGCAGCCCCAGATCGACGGCGTCGCGCGCGAAGGCGGCACACGCGGCGTAGGCCCCGATACAGATCACGGCGTCCGGCGACCCGGCCCTCAGGATCTCCACCTGGCGCCTCATGCTCGCGCCGAACGGGGTGCCGCGGGTGTAGGTGGCCTCGCCCGCGATTGTCTCTCCGTGCCGTGCCAGCGCCTCGCGCACTCCGGCCCAGCCGCTTCGCCCGTACGCGTCGATCTGATAGAAGACCGCCACGCGCCGGCGTCCGATGCGGACGAAATTGTCGACCAGCCCGGCCGTCTCCTGCCGGTAGGAGGCGCGCAGGTTGAAGGCGAACTCGCCGTAGGGCGGTTCGCGCTGCGGCTCCGCTCCGGTGAATGGGAAGAAGAGGTAGACCTGCCGGTCGCTGAATCTCTTCAGCAGCGGCAGCACCCGGGTGACGGTCGGCGTGCCGACGTACCCGAAGAGCAGGAAGACGTCGTCGTCCTGCATGAGCCGGAGGGTGTTCGCGACGCACCTATCGGGCTGGTATCCGTCGTCGTAGAGCTTGAGGACGATCCGGCGGCCGTTTACTCCTCCATTGTCATTGACGTAGCTGAACCAGGCCATCGCGCCGCGATACAGCTCCGTGCCCAGACCGCGAGACGGGCCCGAAAACGCGGCCGACACGCCGAGCACGATGTCATCGGCCTGCTTGACGACGTTGCGGCGGCTCCGGCGAATGGACGGGGCGGAAGCGGCCAGCGGCTTCGCGAAGGGAGCGGCGGCCAGCGCGGCGCACCCGGATCGCAGGAGCGATCGACGGGTGAGAACGTGCGAACTGCGCGGGGTTCCGCTGGAGACGGGGGTACCGGGGTCCTCACCCGATCGGGCCACAGTCACACTCTTGTCCCGCCGCCGAATCATGCGAGATGCCGCTCTTTGGTTTGTCCGGTACGGGCTCATTTAGGTCGCCCCGGGACCCATCCCCCACTGCCCAGCCTCCAGCGTACTCATTGTTCTATTATGCCGCAACCGACAGAGTGGGCAACCGTGTCAGGGTATTCGTGCGACCGACAAAAACGCGCAATCAGGACGACGTTATTGTCACTATCAATGAGACCTCTGCAGCACAGGCGGGGTCACGCGCAGTCTCCTCGCGCGGCGCTCTCTATGCTTGCATCCTCCGAGAGCGAGACGAACTGGAATCAGTCCTCGGCTTCCTCCGCGTGGCTCCGCGCGATCCGGTCCAGTCTGGGCTGGATGGACGACATCACCGCCGCGAACAGGACCAGCGCCCAGCCCACCGAGAGGATCAGGTGCGCGCCCACAAGCGCGCGGGCGGCGACCGATACCGGGACGATGGCCGCATAGTCCTGGGCGAGGGCGTTGAAGAACGCGAACGAAAGCCAGTCGATGACCCCGGTTCCGGCGCTGGAGAACGCCCCGGGCTGGAAGCGCTCCAGCATGCCGTAGAATCCGGCAAAGAGGACGATGATGGTCAGATACCCGACCGCGAATCCGCCGATAGGCACCCACATGACGCGCAGGTAGTCGGCGAGCCGGGCGTACACGCGCAGGCGCGGCTGGAGCCAGCGGGTGACGGCGCGTCCCAGAAGAAATACGGCCCCTGGATACACCAACGCTCCCCAGAACAGCAACGAGGCGATCCCGCCGATCAATCGGATGCCCGACAATCCGCCGACTTCGTCAATTCTGCCGATCGCAGCCAGATAGACCAGCAAGGCAACCGGCAACGCAGCCCCCAGAACCAGCATCCACGGAGGACGGGTGCCGCGCCACCCCTCGCGGCGGTGGCTCAGGAGGCCTGCCAGGAGCGCAACCCAAGGCATCGCAAGGACGGGCACGACCAGGGCTGCCCCGCCAAAGGACAAGATTCCCTCTGCACGGACGGCGGACAAAATGCCCAGCGCAACCCAGCCCGGGAAAAAACCCAGGGTCAGCAGGACGGCCATGATGAACGTCTCGCGGCACACATCCCGATAGCCGGAGAGGGACGACCCGCCCAGACCATCGATCATGCCGATTGCCAGGGCAAGAGCCGGCACACCGAGCACTCCTACGCCGTTGCCGGGAATCAAGCCCGCGATAAGCGCGACGGTGATCCCGACCACCGAGCCGATCAGGATGCCGGTCCACGCCCCGCCCCGCGCGCCTCCGCGAAGGCCGACGCCCACCCCGACCGCGAGCCCGCAGCCCGCTCCCATCAGAACATCGGGGTGGATTCCCGTGATCGCGTACCCGAAGGGCACGACGACGAGAGCGATGGCAGCTGCGATACGGAGCCCACGCCAGATTGTAGCGCGCATTCCCTTCCCCTCAGTCGCGGCCGTCGTCCGCGAGGTGTCGCGCGATGCGGTCCAGCTTCGGGCCGATGGACGACATCACCGCCGCGAATAGCACCAGCGCCCATCCCGCCGAGAGGATGAGGTGAGCGCCGACGAGCACCCGAGCGCCGAGCGAAACCGGAGAGAGCGCCGTGAAGTCCTGCCCCAGCGCGGTGAAGAACGCGAAGGACAGCCAGTCGGTGATCCCCGTGCCCGCCCCGGCAAACGAGCCCGGGGCAACGCGCTCCAGAGTCCCGTAGAAGCCCGCAAAGAGAAAGATGATCGTCAGATAGCCCACCGCGAACCCGCCGATCGGGACCCACATGACCCGCAAGTAGGCCGCAAGCTGGCCGTACACCTCAAGCCGCGGGCGCAGCCAGGTGGCGGCGGCGCGCCCCAGGAGAAACGCGACCAGCGGAATCGCCACGAGTATGACGATCAGCATCAGGACGATCCACGCGACCGCGGCAGCGCCCGACAGCCCGACGTCCTCCTGGATGACCCCGAAACCGAACAGCAGACCCAACAGGACGGGCAGCACAAGCGCACCGAGAACCAGCAGACGGGAAGGCGGGGCGCCGTCCCATCCCTCGCGGCGCCGGCTGAGGAGGCCGACCAGCAGCGCGGTCCAGGGCATGGCGAAGAGAGGGAATACCGCCAGGAGTGGTTCCAGATCGAAATCGCCCGCGACCAGCGCGGGGATGAACCCCAGGCCCAGCAGGACGGCGAGGATGAACGTCTCCCGGATCACATCGCGATACCCGGAGAGAGACGATCGGCCGAGCCCATCGATCAAGCCGACCGCAAGG
>VYDD01000230.1:7646-26599 GCA_009843625.1 Gammaproteobacteria bacterium
CGGCAACCCCCAATCCCGCCCCAAGCAGAACGTCAGTATGGACCCCGGTGATGGCGTATCCGAAGGTCACGACCACGAGAGCGATGGCGGCCGCGATGCGCACCGCAAGCCGAACCGAAGGGCTCATGTCGACCCGCCTCACTTCATGCGGAAGCCGCCGGCACTACCGTTGCGGGTCCGACACCACCACCGGCCCGTCCTCCCCCTCCAGCGTCTCCAGCACCTGCCGCCACTCGAACTTCTCGCCGATGCCGCGCACGTAGTAGTCCATCCAGGCCATCTCGCTCACGGCCTTGACGAGGCGGTTGCGCGGGTCCGGGATGCCGTGGCTGCGCCCGGGATACATGAACAGCTCGGTCGGCACGTCCAGCTTCTTGAGCGCCATGTGCAGCTCGACCGACTGCGGACTCGGCACGCGCGGGTCGCCCTCGACCACGTGGATCATGGTCGGGGTGACCGCGTTCGTGATGTACTTGAGCGGCGACTGGTCGAAATAGGTGTCGAAGTCCTCGTACAGGAAGCCGTCGCCGACGTAGAACTGGCGGTTCCGCTGCACGTCGCTCTGGGCGTACATGCTGATCCAGTTCATCGTCCCCGCGCCCGAGCTGATCGCCTTGAAGCGGTCGGTCTGGGTGAGGATCCAGTTGGACCAGTGGCCGCCCGCGCTCCAGCCCAGCGCGCCCATGCGGTCGCCGTCCACGATGCCCTCGGCGATGAGATGGTCCACGCCGGTGATGATGTCCTCGTAGCCCATCGTGAAGTAGTCGCCGACGATGTCGGTGCGATGCGCGTTCCCGTAGTTGCGCGAGCCGCGGTAGTTGGGCTTGAGCACGGCGTAGCCCGCGCCGGCGTACACCTGCGCGTTGTAGCCGCCGTTGAAGCGGAGGACATCCGCCGACGCCGGTCCGCCGTGGATCGCAACGATGAGCGGATAGCGCGTCCCCTCCTCGTAGCCCACGGGATAGACCAGCACCCCGCCGACCATCTTTCCGTCCGACGAGCGCCAGTTGACCTCGACTTCCTCGCCGAGGGCGATCTCGCGGACCTGCGGGTTCACGTCCACGAGCTGCGTCCACGCCGAGCGGTCGGGCACGTCGTCCACGCTTGCTGCGGTGAACACGGTGGGAGGTGTTTTCGGGTCGCTGTAGCCGATGAGGATGGTGCCCGTGTCGTCGTCGCGGGACACCGAGAGCGCGGCCCGCTCCTCGGTCAGCTGCCGAACCTCGCCGCTCCCCACGTCTAGCGCGTGCAGCTGCGTGGTCACCGTCACGCCGGCGTTGAAGTAGATGGTCTCCGAGTTCTCGGACCAGAACCCGACGCTGGAGCTCTGATCGAAATCCGCGCCCAGCTTCCGGAAGGCGCCCCCGCGATCATCCACTTCGCGGATGTAGACGCGGTTCTCGGTCATCGAGTAGCGCTCCATGTCGTCCGGCGCCGAGAAGGCGATCCAGCGCCCGTCGGGCGAGAAGCTCATCCCGCCCTCTCCGATCTCGTAGTTGTCGGTCAGCCGCTCGATCTCGCCTGTCGCGATCTCCTTCAGATAGAGATCTGCATAGAGCCGCTGCGCGGTGATGTTGCGCTCATAGCGCTCGGGCGAGCCGCCCGTGACGCCGATCCAGCGGCCATCGTCGGAGAGCGTGAAGCTGTTGACGCTGTAGGACGCGTCGTTGGTCTCGCGCCGCTCGGCGGCCGACGCGACGTCCACGCTCCACAGGCTCGAAAGCGGAGTGACGGCGTTGCGGATGTCGACCGTGAAGCCCTGCTCCTGCCGCTTCACCTCGTCCTCGTCGAAGGAGTCGGGGCGCGTGAAATAGATGCGGCTCCCGTCGCGGGAGAAGTCCCACTGGTCGACCCCGGCCTCTCCGTCGGTGAGCTGCTCGGGCTCGCCTCCGACCAGGTCGCCGGCCGGCAGCCTGTACAACTGCTCCCGGTCGCTCTCGCCGGAGCGATACACCAGCCACTGCCCGTCCGGGCTGAACGCGAACCCCGACACCCCTTCCCCGGCGTCGGTGACCTTGCGGGCCTCGCCGCCGTCGTGGCGCATCATGTACAACTGGTTCTCGTCCCCGTCGCGGTTCGACGAGAAGACGAAGAATGAGCCGTCCGGGGCCCAGGCCGGGCTGGTCTCGTTCCTGTCGTCGGTGTAGGTCAGCTGCCGGCTCGAAGGGACGCCTTCGCCGAGCGACACCAAGTGGATGTCGGTTTGGGAATCGGCCGCCTCCCAGTCGGGGGTCGTGACGGTGTAGAGCATCCACGCCCCATCCGGGCTCGGCGTCCACGAGCCGGCGCGCTTCAACTCCTGAACATCCATGAACGTGAAGGGACGCTGCTGCGCGGCCAGCGGTGAGCCGAATGCCGCTACGGCAGCAACGGAGACGGTGAGGGCGACGGAAAGGAAGCGCATCTGGACCTCGCGTGGGAGGGGAAACTGGCGTCGGGGCGATATCATCCCGGGCCGGGCCCGTGTGATGCCGGGGCAGTCTCATGCCGGCCGGCATCGGGACGACGGATCGCCGTAACCCTTCATGATACCGACAGCGATGGTGGCGGGCGAGGACGGAAGGGCTCTGCTCGCTGCCACGGGGGTATTCCCCATACCTTACCCGAAGGTCAGGAGGTGTCGATGTCTATCGGGGGTGCAGGGCGAGCATGTTCGGCCGTGGCCGCGATTGTGCTTCTCGCCGGCTGCGGAGCCTCCCTCGGAGGCCGCCAGCTGAGGGACGACATCGGGCGCGCGACCCTCCGGGACATCCAGCTGCACGTGCCGGAGGTCCTGGCCGACCACGGGTACACGATCAACCAGACCAGGCAGACGGTCGGCCGCATCTACTACGAGACGTCCTGGCTCTACCGGGCTCCGTTCGAGGACGAGGTGGAAAGAGGCGTGCAGGAGGTGCGGACGCGGTTCATCGTACAGGGACGACGAGGCGGATCGGACTTCTTTGACGTCGAGGTCCGGGTCGAAAACGCCGTTCGCGGCATCCTCCCCAGCGGAGAGTGGTCACCGCTCCTCACCTCCGACTTCCGCGATCACATGAGAAGCGTGTCCGACGAACTCATGATGAACATCAACGCGGGCGTGCGGGTTCGCGGAGGCTTGTAACCGCCGCGAAGGCTTGTAGCTACCTCAGGCTCCATCCCGAAGCGGTGCCCGGAGTTCCCTCGCCGCCGAAGGAATACACTTCCAGGCTGAGCGCCTCCAGCTCTTCGGCGATCACCGGCATGTGCAGCGGGGTTCCCACCCGCAGCGTCCCGAATCCGCGCTGGTCGAAGAAGTCGAGCCCGCCGGACTCGAAGAGGAGCTCCATGCTCTTCTCGTACCACATCGCGAAGAGCACGCTGCCGCACGCACCGGTGATGGTCCGGGGCACGCACCGGTCGCCCGACACTCCGTCGACCGTGGCCGGCGGGAGCCCGGCGGCTTCACGGCTCGGGTTGATGTAGGGAAGCGCCGCCTCCGGCTGGCCCATTCTGATGTGGGCCTCCGCCATGAGGAACTCCATCTCGCGCACCGTCAGCTCGGGAATGAACCCGAAGCCCGTGTCCGACTTGTCCCGCCATTTCCACGTCCGGTACGGCGTGACGAACCAGATGCCGCGCTGCGCGTCGCCGAAGAGGGTGCCCGGAATCTCGACCAGTGTGCCCGAGGCCTGCGGATCGCCGGGGGCGTGGACCCGCAGGTCGTCCGTTTCCACGTGGATGGCGAACCTCTCCCTCGGGCTTGCCGCCTCGTAGGCCTGCCACTGGCCGGACTGGTCCGCGGGACCGACGAAGCGGATGCCCAGGAGGTGGGGCCCGTTGTATGAGTCGTCCCAGATATCTCCAGGGACGGTGTTGATGCCGTAGTCGGCCGTCACCCCGTCCCGGGCGAGACTCATCACCTCTGCCCAGTTGACGCTGGCGCGCTCCTCGGGGGTCCGGGCCACGGTCGTCATCAGCCGGGCCTCCCAGGAGTTGATCATGCGCACCAGGTTGTCGCTCGACACGCTGGTGCCCATCCACCCCGCCGGGATGGTGAACGAGTTCTGGCTCGCGATCTGCCGGGCCTCCTGCAGGTAGCCCCTCGCGGCCTGGGCAACCTCGCCGTAGGGACGCAGGTCGGCGTTCTGCACCGCCGCCTCGGTGTCGACGGTCTCGTCGATGATGAAGCCCTGGTCGAAGACGTTCGCGATATAGCCATGGATCAGGCCCTGCATCAGCTTCGCGAATGCCAGCGTGCGCGGAGTATCCGCGCCACCCGCCCCGATCTCGAGGTTGCTGTCCTCGACGACCTGCACCCCGTCACGAATCGCGGCCAGGGCCTGGTTCAACTCCATCCAGGGAGCCCGCAATGAGCGTCCCCACTGGTAGCCGATGGCGTTTGTGAGGTTGATCCGGGGCTGCTGGTTGTTATCGGAGGCAAAGTGGTTCGCGGCCGCGGACGAAAGCACCTCGGCGGCACTGCTGAGGGCCCGCACCATGGCCAGCTCGTCGCCGGCCCCGTGCATCTGGTCCCACCAGGTCGAGTAGGTGCCCGCGATGAGCGACTCGATGTCTCCGGGTTCGGAGAGCGCGCGATCGCGGTCGGGCTCGTTCGGATTCACCACTTCCAGTTCGCACGCCGATGCCGTGACCAGGACGAAAGCCGCCCCGGCCATCTGGCTCCACAGTCTTGACGGTAGGAATCTCACTTTTCACGCTCCTGCTGTGCGAGTCCGCGTGTCGAGTCAGAACACGAGTTCGACATCGAGGCCGATCTGCCGGTAGTTCGGGTAGAAGTACTCGTCGATTCGGCCGATGGCGGCGGAACCTCCGAATGTCGTCTTGCCGACTTCCGGATCGTGACCCTGGTAGCCGGTGAAGGTGACCAGGTTGCGGCCGGCCAGGTTGACCGTCGCGCGATCGAAGCCCACCTGCGACATGAAGCCCGGCAGGCTGTTCTGGTCGAAGGTGTAACGCACCGACAACTCCCGCAGCTTCACGAAGTCGCCGTCCTCCACGTACCAGTCGTTCCGGTTGTTGCGGTCGTAGAGGAACGCGGCCCCGTAGTACGGAAGCGGCTTCTTGAGTTCCTCGGGCTTGCCCCGCTGATCGATGGAGCCGACGGCGCTCCGGGACCCCCACTGGCGGGTCTGGTTCATGATCTGCGCCCCGAACTCCCCCTCGAAGAGGAGCGAGACCCCCAGGTTCCGGAACTGGAAGTCCTGCAGGAAGGAGACGTTGAGATCCGGCTGGGACGAGCCCAGCTTGCGGGGCGTGTTGTCGAACCGGTTGTGCTTGATGGGCATGCCCCAGTCGAAGGTCGTGCCGTCGACCTGTCCCGTGGTGCCCCAGAGCGCCTTGGCAACCCCGTCCCGGTAGTCGTTGCCGGCACCGACGTAGACCAGCAGCCCGTCGTCGTTGACGGCGAACTGGTTGCAATCCATTCCGCCGGGAAGGTCGCCGCAGGTCCTCAGCCAGTTGGAGCCGTAGAACGCGCCCAGCTCCTCTCCTTCGCGCACCATCATGCGAGCGCGCAGATCGCGGAACTCGAACGGCGGCACGTTGAGTTCGGTGATCTCCTGGCGAGTGCGGTCGAGGTTGAGGCGTGCCGTCCAGACCAGGTCCGGACGCTCCGCGAGCGCGGCCTCGATCGAGGCTTCCCAGGTGGTGGAAGCGACCGTCCCCGCGTTCCGCCACTGCGACTCGAAGCCCAGGGCCGAGCTGAGCGGCACCAGCAGCAGCTGGTCTTTCACTTCGAGGTCGACGTAGTTGAGCTGCACGCGGTACCGGTCGGCCACCATCATGTCGATCCCGTATTCCTGCTCGGTGGCAAGCTCGGGCTTGAGCGCATTGTTCCCCAGCAGTTTGGGGATGATGCGCCCGCGGTCGACCGCGTAGGTCTGGTACTGATAGGAGAAGCCGGGACGCCCGCCCGCCGTGCCCCTCGAATAGCGGGGTCTGAACTCGGTGAGGAAGGCGAACGGCCACCACTCCTCCTCCGCCATCCGCCACGCGGCTGAGACGCGGTAGTAGTTCTGCCAGCGCTCGTCCGGGCCGAACAGCGAGCTCCCGTCGCGGCGAGCGAGGAGGTCCAGGATGTAGCGGCTCCGGTATGTGAGGGCGGTGATGGCGAACAGCCCCTGCGAACGGACCGTCTCCGCGTGCGAGCGCGTGTACAGGCCCGTCGTCAGAAGACCCATCTGCGGCACGCCCACCACGGAGAAGGTGGAGCCGCCGGCGACGAAGTTGTCGGAAGACGTCTGCTCGGCCAGCCAGCGGAAGCGGGTCCGGGTCGTGAGGTCGCCGAAGCTGTGCTGGAGTGAAGCGGTGACGTTGCCGTTGATCTCCTCGCGAAGGTCTTCGAGCCTGAACATCGCGCCGTCCCGGGGAGGCCGAGGCCAGCGCTGCTTCCACGGACTGGGCGTGATGTTCACTTCCTTCAGATTGGTGCGGTCGTAGGACAGGTTGCCCTGGAAGGACAGCCACGAGAACGGGGCGTACTGTGCGTCGAAGGCGCCCATGACGCGCAGGCGGTCACGGGTCCAGTCCTGGTTCTCCAGCTGATACAGCGGGTTGGTGCTCCTTCGGATGAGGTCGCCGATGAGCTCGAGGTCGCCGTCCGCGTCCCGCGCGAAGAGGTCGGTGGAGGCGCGGTAGTGGTCGGTCCCTCGGAAGAGCCCGCGGCTGGCTGCGCCGCCGGACGCCGTGGGATCCCGGGGCTCGACGCCCACAAGATCCGTCAGGTCGCTCAGGCCAGCCCTCTCGTGCTGGAAGATCACGTCCTGCTCACGCAGCGTGACATAGGAACTCAGCGAGAACTGCAGCTGGTCGCCGACCGACTGATCGAGGTTGACCCGGACGTTCGTCTGCTCGGAGCCGTCGTGGAACACCAGGGCTCCCTCGTCGCGCTGGTAGGCGGCCGAGGCACGGTACTGGGTGCTTCCCTCGTTTCCGGAGGCCGACACGTAGGTGCTGTAGGAGTTGCCGGACGACAGCATCTGAGGCCAGATCTGGCCTCCGTACAGGTTCGGGGGGATGACCTGGTCCTGGAAGGTCGTCCACTGGTCGCGGCCGCTGCCCCCGGGCCGGCCGAAGTTGTCGTTCAGCGCATACTGGCCGGTGCTGAACTCCCTTTGGCGGTTCGTCAGATCGAGTTCGTTGCCGTTGCGGTCGAGGATGGCCGTGCCGGCGGAATTCATCCGGTACTCGTGCGACTCGGTCATACCCATGAGGTATTCGATGTCGTTGAACAGGTACTGGGTGCGCACCGTGAACTCGTGGGTGCCTTCCGTGAGGGAAGCGCCCCGGCGGGTGGTCACCTCCATCACGCCGGCCTGGGCGCGCGAGCCGTAGAGCGAGGCCGCCGCGGCTCCCCTGACGACCTCGATGCTCTCGATGTCGTTCGGGTCGATGTCCGCCAGAGACCCGGTGGAAATCACGCCGTCGACGATCAGGAGCGGCGCCTGGCTCTGCATGATGCTGGTCGGGCCCCGGAACTGGATTGAGGGCTCGTCGCCGGGTTGGCCGGTGCCCTGGATCACCCGGGTTCCCGCCGTGCGTCCCTGCAGCAGGCTGGCCACGTTGAGCGCTGAAGCGATCTGCGCGGTCTCCACCTGCACCTGCTCGACGGTGAACGCCAGCTCGGTTTCGGGGGTCGCGCCCGCCACCCCGGTCACCACCACGGCGTCCATTGCCAGCACCCGCGACTCCAGCACGAAGTTCGCGACCACGGTGGCCCCGGAAGTGACGTCGATCACCTGGGCGTCGGTCTGGCGACCGATGAGCTCCGCCCGGATCTCGTACTGGCCGACGGGCACGTTCGGGAGCGCGTAGGCTCCATCGGCGTTCGTCAGCATTCCGAGCTGCAGTTCCGGGATGTGCACCTGAACCGTGGAAATGGGCTCGCCGCTGTTCGCGTCCGTCACCGTTCCCGTGACGGTCCCCACCTGCGCCGCGAGGCTGCCTGTGACCATGGCCAGGGCGGCCGCCAGAACCACCGCCGATGACCAGACCCTTCTAACGCGTGCTCCATCCATGATGAGCCCCCACATGCAAGCCTTCAGACAACCCGCGAGGTCCGGACACACCCTGAGGCGTTCGGACAAACGCAAAAAAGCCGCGCAGGCCCCTCCGAGTGGGTGGTCCCACACCGGGCCGACGCGGCATACGGTACCGCCATGCTCCTGCATCCTTCTTCCTGATCCCTACATACCGGCAGACTACGGCGCGGCGCGACCCGCTGTCAAGCAAAGACGGCCCATTCCGGACCATCAGCGGCGCAGGTCGGCGGGGCACTGCGCGATGTTCCGGAAGTCCCGGGCGGTGGTCACGCGGATGATCCCCGCCGTCCCGCGCGAACCAGCCACCAGGCTCGCCGCGGGTCCCCGGAGCACGCGGATGTCGACGATGTCGCGGGTATCGATGTCCCCCAGGTCGCCGTCCGAGATGTACCCGTCCACGACCAGCAACGGCTGCGCTTCCACCGGCTCCGGGTCCGGCGGTCGTCGCTTGGTGGTGATCTCGATCACGCCGCCCTCAGCCCGGGAGCCGTAATGCGCGGCGGCCGCCGCGCCCTTCAGCACTTCGATGCGCTCGACATCCATGGGATCGATCCCGGCGGTGCTGTGGCCCGCGATGATCCCGTCTACGACGATCAGCGGCTGCTGCTGTGCGCCGCCCAGCGTGGCGGGACCGCGCAGGAGAATGTCGGACTCCTGACCCGGAAGACCGGTGCCCCGCATCACTCGTCCGCCGGCCATGCCGCGGAGCAGGTTGGCTACGCTCCCGGCGGCCGTCGCGGTTCGCAGGCGGTCGCCGCTCAACTCTTCCACGGAGAACGGCAGTTCGGCCCGCGAACGCTCCGCGGGCGTGCCGGTCACTACCAACTCATCGAGAGCGAACGCACGCGGACCCACCTGGACGGTGACCTCGGCGGTCTCTTCGACTTCGACCTCCACAGTCCGGGTCGCGAGTTCGCAGCCCAGCGCGTAGACGGTCACACGGTGTTCGCCCGGACGGACTACGGGCAACTCGAATCGCCCGTCCGCGTCGGTGTCCGCGCGCAGCCCCAACTCGGGAAAGAGGACCTGGACGCCGGGCACCGCCGGGCCACCGCTGTAAACCACCTGCCCGGAAATGCTTCCGGTGGCCTGCGCGGACGCGTCACCCGAGAGCAGCGCAAACAGCGCGACGCTCGCGAGGAGCGCGCTCAGCCGCTGGAGCGGGCCCATGCCCCGCGGCACCTCAGAAGTTGATCAGGAGCGCGCCGGTGAGGACCCGATCCTTGTGCGTGAGATCTTCCCCGAAGCGGGTAAACGAGGTATGGAGCTGCCGGAACTCGCCGCGGAGTCCGATGCGGCTGTCCGCGCCGAAGCGGGCTTCGACCCCGCCCGCGAAGCTCCAGGCGCCGTCGAACCCGCGTGCACCGGGTCCGCCCTGAGGGTCGAACGCCCACTTGTACGACTTCCATCCTGCGCCGACGGCACCGTAGGGCGAAACCGTCATGGCTCCCGCGGCGAGAGGAAGGCGGACCACCAGGTCGCCCTGAATGGTCCAGATGCGCGGATCGCGGCCCGAAACGACCGACGAGCGTCCGTCGGAGGCACCCAGGGTCCCGTGCTCCGTCGACAAGGCGTTGATCTGCACGCCCATGTGCCGATGGAACCAGAAGCTTGCGGCGGCGCCCAGCAACGTGGTGGCGTCGAACCCACCGCCGTCGCGAAACCGCGTCGTCGGGTTCATCTGTCCGAAGATCACTCCCACGGACACGACGTCGTCACCCGGTTCGGCGCCGCCCAGCGAGCCGAACAGCTGAGCGGAGAGGTCGGTGACCGGCTGGCCGAAGGACAGGAGGAGAGCACCCAGGGATACTGCCAGGACCCGTTTCATACAGCCCTCCGCGGTTTTGGATGCGCCACGGCCCGACTCGGTGGTGCGTAAGGCCGGGATCCGCTACCCGACCGGTACTACACTACCCCGTAACCAGTAATGCCAGCCCTCATACGTCATCCGAAATCGGCTACGGATACTCTCGCAGAGTACGGCTCGGGCGAGGGTCTTGTCAAAGACGGGCACGGGACGGCCCCGGGCGAAGGTCACCGACGGAGCCTCCGCCCGGGGCCGGAAGAAACCCGGCGGCCCGCAGGGCCGGAGCGCTCAGCCGCCCGGACCGGACCTCCCGCCGTCCGTGGCGACCGCCGGGAGGCGCACGAAGCCGATGCCGCGCGCGTCGTCCCACTCGACCACGGTGCCGTGCGGCTCGGACGCGTCGATCAGGTCCTGAATGATCTTCCTGCCCAGCTCGCGGTCCGCGAACATCGGCCGGCCGCGCACCGTGGCAGGCTGTCCGAATCCCAGCGAGATGGGGTGCAGCTCGAGGCTCACCAGCTCCTCGCCCTGGAAGGTGGGCATCGCGACGACCGACTCCCAGATCTCGGGCCGCGCGGGAAAGCCGGTGGTCTCGTTCTGGTAGCGGGTCGCGTTGAAGTCGGCAACCCAGGCATAGGGATCGTCCTCCAGTCCCAGGCCGGCGTAGTTGTCGTACGGAAGCCGCAGCAGGGTCTCGTTCTGGAAGATGAAGTCGCCCAGGGAGTACAGGATGGGCTTGCCCTGGTAGATGTCGATTCCGGTGAGGTAATGGGGTCCGTGCCCCACGAACACGTCCGCGCCGGCGTCGATCATCGCGTGCGCGAACTTCTTCAGGTACGGGCCCTGGTTGTGCGCGTGGATGGTCACCACCACGTACTCGGCCAGCCGCGATGCGTTGTTCACGACCGCCGCGATCTCCGCCATGTCCTCGGGATCGGGATCGCTGTCGACGCCGGACTCGTCGGCCGGATGAAGCACCGTGCCGAACAGGTTGAGCGGCTCGCCGGGAGCCCCGAGTTCGCCCCGCTGCCCGAGTGCCTCCAGGTCCATGCCCTGGACCGACTGACGCAGTTCCTCGAGCTGCCCCCGCTCCATGTAGCGCGTGGTGATCACGTGCAGCGGGTTCAGGCCGGGGCGCCCGCGCACCCCACCCCTGGCCGGACCGGCGACCGAGTGGGGCGGGAACGCCGACGACACCGAGATCAGCGCAACGCGGCCGTCGTGCGTCTCGAGGAAGCGGGCCTCGCGGGCCTCGGCGAGGTTCTCGCCGGTCCCCGCGGTGAGCAGCCCTGCCGCCTCCGAGTGCCGGCGCGTGATCCGGTGTCCGTCCGAGGAATAGTCTCCGGTGTGATTGTTGGCCATCGACACCATGTCGAACCCGGCCCAGACGAGCTCGTTGGCCAGGTTCGGGTCGGCGCGCATCCAGGTGCCGCCGCTGGAGGCGGCCGGATACGGCTCGTAATCGTGGAAAAGCACCTCGAGGTTGACGAACGAGGCGTCCGCGCTCCGCACGAGCTCGATCATGTCGAGGTACTGGGGCTCCTTGTACGGGGAGAGCCGCCGCGTGATGATGGCGTCTCCCGTGAGCGCCACGGTGAACATGCCGTCGGCGGAAAGGCTTCCGGACGGGTCCTGGGCGGTTGCCTCGCCGGGGCCCGCGAAGGCTAGGACGGTGGTCGCGCCGAAGATCGCGGCGCCGAAGAGTACGGATCGCTTGAGCATGCCACTCCTCCTGAAAATGCCGGCTGCTCGGGTGCCGGTTGCCCGGCTGTGTCGGATGGGCATAGTAAAGGGGTTGGGGGTGTCATCGCGAGTCGGACGCAGGGCCGGCTGAGCGAGCACGTAATCCCTCTCGACTGGACATCAAAGGCACTTAGGCGGACGCCGATGCTCGGAGTGACGACATTCCTGGGGGCCGTCTGGCTCTGGCTGCTGCTGGTCGCGCGTCACCGGGTGGAATCCGGCAGGCCGCCGAGCCACCCCGAGAGCCGCGCGTCGCGAGGATGGGTTAACGCGGCGCAGGGCGTGGGCGGGTTCTTTGGGGGATTCCTGGGATCGGAGTTCGGAGGCATGCTGGAGATGATTGCGGCGGGAGTCGCCATGGCGATCCTGTCGGTCGCCATCGTCCCGCACCAGAAGCGAATCCGGTCGGGCACCTCCCGGCAACATCGGATCGCACCCCCTGTTGACGAGACGGAACATACGTGGGATGCGGATTCCGGTTGATCGCATCGGGAGCACGTAGTATCATTTCGACATGTTGCATGATACTACTGTCGATTCCCGCGAGTCCCGCGCCCCCTCTGGTCGCTTCGTCCTCCGCATCGATCCCGGGCTCCATGGCACGCTGCGCGAAGCGGCGCGCTCGTCGGCTACGTCCCTTAACGAATACTGCGCCCGCAAACTGGCTGCGCCTGGTGTGTGGCTGGACGAGGAAGCCACCGCTATCGTCGAGCGGGCCGCATCCATCCTCGGCGAAGCACTGGTCGGCGTCGTGGCTTTCGGATCGTGGGTGCGTGGCGAGCACGATTCGACGTCGGATTTCGATGTTCTCCTGATTGCAGCCGACAATCTTTCCGTTTCGCGAAGGCTGTACCGGCGCTGGGACGACGCCCCCGGACTCTCCTGGCAAGGCCTCGACGTGGAGCCCCATTTCGTCCATCTCCTGCCCGAAGGGGAGGTGCCTTCCGGTCTGTGGGGCGAAGTTGCCACGGATGGCGTCATCCTGTTCCAACGCGGCTTTGAGGTATCGACGCGACTCGCGGAGGTCCGAAGACGGATCGCGGACGGGGACATCGTCCGCCGCTTCGCGGAAGGGCAGCCGTACTGGGTGCGGGCCGGTTGATGCGAAACCCCGGGCTGGCCCCCGACTATCTCCGGCGGGCGAAGATCCGGCTTGCGGCCCTGGACGTTCTGTTCGAGGGGGAGAGCTGGGCGGACGTGGTCCGCGAGTCGCAGGAGATCGTCGAACTCGCCCTCAAGGGACTGCTGCGATTCCGCGGCATCGACCCGCCCCGCGTGCACGACGTTTCCGAGGTATTGCTCGCGGAGCGGGAGCGCCTGCCGGCCAAAATCGAGCGCGAGGTCGAATCGCTGGCCGAATGGTCCCGGCACTTGCGGCGCGACCGGGAGCTCGCGTTCTACGGGGCCGAAGACCTGACGCCTTCGGGGTTCTACTCGCGGGAGGACGCCGTGCACGCTCGCGCCTGCGCGCGCGCCACGGTCGAACTGGTTTATCCGGCCGTGATGGGGGCTTGACCTCGCGCGACGGCCGACAGGATCCGGCAGTCTCGCCACCCGCCTGTTCTGCCGCGGCTGTTAACCGGTTGCCTCGGCCGAACGTTCTACATGGTGGAGACAAGGATTCCCGGCGGTGGAGAAACGGACATTCCCGCCGCACTGCGAGGATCCGCAGGAGGATGACCCCACCAGCACGAGACGAGAGGTGACAAGTGAACTGGAGCGCGTTCGAGGACATAGTGATGACGCTGGGGCTGTTCGCAGCCGTCGTGGGGATCGTCTGGCTGAGGGCCAGGGTGAATCAGGCTCGACTGGCCAGGCAGGCCGAAACCCAGCAGCAGTTGCTGGCCAAGTTCCAGTCGGGCCGCGAACTCGCGGAGTTCATCGAAACGGACGACGGGAAGCAGTTCCTGGGTCAGTTCGAGTCCGACCCGCATCGCATGATGCTGGTCGTTCTTTCCGCGGGAGTCGTCTCATCCGTTCTGGGACTCGGTTTCCTCGTACTCATGATTTGGGAGGACGGCTTTCTTTACCCCGGCGTCGGGACGACGGCGCTCGGGGTCGGTCTCATCCTTGCGGCCATCATCTCGAAGAAGCTGTCTGACCAATGGCGTCAGTAGCGAATGCATGAGGACGAGGCCGCGTTCCGCCGGGTCTACGAGCTTACGGCGCCGCGGCTTCGAGCGTACCTGCACCTGGCGGTGAAGGATGTGGCGCTCGCGGACGACGTTCTGCAGGAAGCCTACTACCGCCTGCTCCGCGCCGACATGAACGATGCGGCCATCGGTCAGGTACGGTGCTACCTGTACAAGACGGCCCGGACGCTGGTTGTGGACCACGGGCGGAGATTGGGTCGGGAGCGCAGGCAGCAACGGAGATGGAACTCGTCGATTTCGGAGAGCCCGCGGCATGACCTCACGCTCGACATGCAGCGACTCTTCGCCCGGCTCTCGGAAAGGGAACAGACGCTTCTCTGGCTTGCGTATGTGGAGGGCGCCAGCCACCGGGAGATCGCTGCTTCGCTGGGGATCGGGACGAACAGCGTCCGCGTCGTGCTGTACCGGGCGCGCAAGAGGTTGGCGGGGATTCTGGAGGGCCACGGGTGGGGCCCGGAGGAGGTGCGATGATGACGGATCCATGCCCCAGAGGGGAATCCGTGATCGAGGCGGCGCGGGCGGGAAGATGGAGCGACGAGCTGACGGCTCATGTGGCGCGATGCCACTCGTGCAGGGAATCCAGCACCGCGATTCGATGGATGATCGAGCTCGGCCA
This sequence comes from Gammaproteobacteria bacterium, assembly GCA_009843625.1. GTDB lineage: Bacteria > Gemmatimonadota > Gemmatimonadetes > Longimicrobiales > Gaopeijiaceae > BD2-11. The sequence goes on from VYDD01000230.1 coordinate 21,987, forward strand.
GACCGTGGACTCGGGACAGGCTCCCCTCCCGGATCCGCACCTGATCTGGCTCAAGGCCCGGATCCGCAAGCGTTCCGAGGAGTCGTGGCGCACACTGCTCCCGATATTGATTGCGAGCGGGGCGTCGGCCATCGGATTGGGGATGATCGTCGCACCCCTTCCGGGGAATGCCTGGAGGTCGCTTCGGGAGTGGCTGACGAGCGCAGGCATCGCGGGGTGGGAACTCCCGAGTCTCGCGTCCCCCGGGCCACTCGCCATCGCGTGGATGCCCGCCGCACTCTTGTTGATACTTCTCTTGTTGTTCACCGCCAGCGAAGCATAGGTCGGCCGCGCGCCGGTCACCGCATCAGCGCTTCCAGCTCCTCCGGCGATCGCGGCAGCGTGGCGGTCAGCACCTCGGCGCCGTCCTCGGTCACCAGGATCACGTCCTCCACGAAGACCGCGACGCCGATGTCGTGGTTGTAGTACCACGGCTCGACGGTGAACACCATGCCGGGCGCGAGCGGCTCGTCCATCAGCGCGGGATCGCCCGCTGAGAGGCCGATGTGGTGGCCGAAGAACGAACCCGTCTGCATGTGGGGCTCCTCCTCGTCGGGGATGGCCGCGTAGGCCACGCTGGTGAGGTCGCGCAGGGTGACGCCCGGCCGGACGGCTTCGATGATCGCGTCGGCGGCCCGCGTGCTGACCAGCAGCTTCTCCCGCTGGATGTCCGTGAACGTCCCGTTTACCGGGAAGGTGCGCCCGACATCGCTGATGTAGCCGTCCACCTCGCATCCGACGTCGAAGATGACCAGGTCGCCGTCCTCCATTCTGCGGTTGCGGCGGTCGTAGTGGGCAGCCAGCACGCGCCAGGGCCAGAGGCTGTTGGGGCCCGATTTGATGATGGGCGTAAAGGGCAGCGACTGGGACCCGAAGGTGCGGCAGGTGTTCTCGAATTCCCCCTGAAGCGTGCGCTCGTCGACCCCGGGACGGATGCGCCAGGCGGCCGACTGGATCCCCGCCATGGTCGCATCGGCGGCGACGCGCATGTGATCGATCTCGGCCGGGGTCTTGATCATGCGCAGACGGGCGACGACGTCGAAGGCGTTGACGATCTCGGCATTCGGATGGTCGGTGCTCAACCGGAGGATCAGCGATGCCGTCGGGTCCAGGCTTCCGATCAGCGGGACGGCCGGGGCCGTGATGTCACCGGTCGAGCCCGCGTTCACCCGCAGCGTCGCTCCGCCCCGCACCCGAAGCCGGAGGAAGTCGTCGAACTCGTCGATGTCCCGGTACTCGTCGATGCCCGCGATGCTGCGCAACTGATAGTCGTCGAGCAGCGGGCGCCCGGGGAAGTCGTTGGGCCGCCCCCGATTGTCGAAGCGCGGATCCCGCCGGGGCATGAAGAGGATGGAGCGGTCCCGCCCGGCGTCCAGAACCAGCATCGAATGCACGACTTCGAGGCCGGTCAGATACCAGAAGTCCTCAAGCTGGCGGAAGGTCTCGCCGTGGGTGAGGCCGTCGGAGGAGGGCGTGAGCAGGAGCCCGCCCCCGCTGGCGCGCAGGCCGTCCAGGATGCGCGCGCGGCGGTACGCGTACTCCTGCGCCCGGAATTCCAGCCGGGTCCAGTCGGTGTAGCGCTGTTCGGGGGTCTGCGCGGCCAGGGGCGCCGCCGGTGACGGGATGCCCCCGTCCGGACTTGTGACAACGGACAGGCTCGGGCTCACAGATGTGAGAATGAGCACGATGACGCCGCGGCGGAACACTCTGGCCGACATGATTCACGATCCCTGGTCGAAGACGGATGCTGTTCCGGCAACTTGGCGGTCGAGGCGTCCCCCGTCTACACTCTTTCCGTCCTTACACACTACCGCCCCAAGGAATACACGATGTACGACCTCCGTCTCCGAACCCGCCAGGCGTTCTCGCACTCCGGCCGCGTCTTCTTCCGCTGCATCCCGGCGCTGTCGGCCCTGATTCTGCTTACGGCACTGCTGCCGGCGGCGTCCACGGCGGGGGGCCGGCCCGGCGGACTCCATGCCCAGGAATCCGGCGAGGACGCCCCGGCGGAACTCAACTCCGGCCTGCTCTCGTCGTTCAGGTGGCGGAGCATCGGCCCCGCCGTCGCATCGGGCCGCATCGCCGACATCGCCATCGACCCGACCGACCGCAGCACGTGGTACGTGGCCGCTTCCTCCGGGAACGTCTGGAAGACGACCAACGCGGGGACCACCTGGACGCCCATCTTCGACGACTACGGCTCGTACTCCATCGGGGCCATCGCGCTCGACCCGAACGACCATCTCACCCTCTGGGTGGGCACGGGCGAGAACAACGGCCAGCGCTCGGTAGGCTACGGCGACGGCGTGTACAAGTCTGTGGACGGGGGGCGCTCGTTTACGAACATGGGACTCGAGACCTCCAGGCACATCGGCATGATCGCGGTGCATCCGGATGACTCGCGCACCGTGTTCGTGGCGGCGCAGGGGCCGCTCTGGAACGCGGGCGGCGAGCGCGGGCTCTACCGCACGCGGGACGGGGGCGAGAGCTGGGAACTGGTGCTCGAGATCGACGAGCACACGGGGGTGAACGAGGTCTACTTCGATCCGCGCAACCCGGACGTGATGTACGCGTCCTCGTGGCAGCGGCGCCGGCACCAGTGGACCATGATCGACGGGGGGCCCGGCTCGGGCATCCACAAGTCCACCGACGGGGGCGAGACCTGGCGGGCCATCAACCGCGGGCTCCCCTCCGGGGACAAGGGACGCATCGGGATGGCGATTTCGCCGATGAACCCGGATGTGCTCTACGCCATCGTCGAGGCCTCGGGGAACGACGGCGGGACCTTCCGCTCGGAGAACATGGGCGAGAACTGGAGCCGCACGTCACGCTACCAGTCGACCGCGCCGATGTACTATCACGAACTCTATGCCGATCCGCACCGCTTCGACCGCATCTACGCCATGGACACCTTCCTGGAGATGTCCGACGACGGCGGCGAGACCTGGAGCCGGCTACCGACGCAGAGCGTGCATGTCGACCATCACGCCATCGCCTTCGACCCGGACGATCCGGAGCATCTGATTCTGGGGAACGACGGCGGACTGTATGAGACCTTCGACTTCGGGGAGAACTGGAGCCACTTCACCAATCTTCCGCTTACCCAGTACTACAAGGTCGCGACATCCAACGACGAGCCCTTCTACTATGTCTATGGGGGAACGCAGGACAACAATACCATGGGCGGGCCGTCGCAGACGCTGGGGGGCGGCATCCGCAACTCGGACTGGTATGTGACGCTGGGAGGCGACGGCTTCGATCCGGTGATCGATCCGGAGAATCCCGACATCATCTATTCACAGTTGCAGCACGGCGTGCTGTCGCGCTTCGACCGGGGGAGCAAGGAGCGGCTCGACATTCAGCCCCAGGCGGCTCCCGACGGACCACCGCTGCGCTGGTACTGGGATGCGGGGCTGATCATGTCGCCGCACGACAATCACCGGCTCTATTTCGGGGCTCAGATTCTCTTCCGGAGCGACGACCAGGGCTCGAGTTGGCGCGCGATCTCCGGGGACCTGTCGCGCGACATCGACCGCAACCAGCTGGAGGTGATGGGGCGCGTGTGGAGCGTCGACGCGGTGGGCAAGAACCGGTCGACGTCGGTGTTCGGGCACATCGTGGCCATCTCCGAGTCGCCGCTGGTCGAGGGACTGATCTATGTCGGCACGGACGACGGGCTGGTGCAGGTCACCGAGGACGGAGGCGAGACCTGGCGCGAGATCGCGAGCCTGCCGGGCGTGCCGGACACGAGCTTCGTGCACGATGTCGAAGCCTCGCTGCACGATCCGGACGCCGTTTTTGCGGTGGTGAACAACTTCAAGCGCGGCGATTTCCGGCCCTATGTCCTGAAGTCCGAGGACCGCGGGCGCAGCTGGACGGCGATCACCGGCGGGCTGCCCGTTAACAGCCCATCCTTCTCCATTGTTCAGGACCATGTCGAGCCCGACCTGCTCTTCCTGGGCGCGGAGTTCGGGGCCTTCGTGTCGGTGGACGGGGGCGAATCGTGGATGGAGTTCGACAGCGGGCTGCCCACGATTGCCGTGCGCGACCTGGAGATCCAGCAGCGGGAGGGCGATCTGGTGGCGGCCACCTTCGGGCGCAGCTTCTACGTGGTCGACGACTATACGCCGCTGCGGGAGCTGGCGCGGGGATCGCAGCCGATCCTCGCCTCCGCGGGACACCTGTTCGAGGTGGCCGATGGCGACATGTACGTGCCCTGGAACCCGGGCGGGGCGAACGGAGCCGACTTCTACGCGGCCGACAATCCGCCCGTGGGCGTGACCTTCACCTACTGGGTCGGCGAGACGCTGCGCACCCGGCGGGCTGAGAGGCAGGCCGAGGAGCGGCGGGCCGCGGGGCGGGGCGAGGACACCCCGTATCCGTCGTGGGAGGAGCTGCTCGAGGAGGACCGCGAGGAGGCGCCGCGCGTGTACCTGACGGTGCGCGATGAGGGCGGACAGGTGGTGAACGTGGTCAACGGCTCGACATCGCGGGGCGTTCACCGTGCGGTCTGGAACTACCGCTACCCCGCGTACACGCCCGTAACCGGCGGAGGTGGCGGGGGCGGCTTCGGC
>VYDD01000461.1 GCA_009843625.1 Gammaproteobacteria bacterium
GATTCAAGGCGATGTGCTACCGCTTAGGACATCATGCCGGAACTCGGGAGTCCACTCATGAAACGCCGACACGATTCAACCGCAGCCTCTCCAGCGCGGACCGCAGCTTCTTCGATGCTCGCCCTGGCTCTGCTCGCACTCACCGCGTCCTGCGGCGACGCCCGGTCCACCGGGGCGGGGGCGATCGGCCCGGTAAGCACCCTCGAGCGCAACCAGGCGCTCCACATCCCCATGCGCGACGACGTGCGGATCGCGGTCGATGTCTGGCTTCCGGAAGGGATCGAGCCGGGTACCCAACTGCCCACGATGGTCCGGGCCACGCGCTACTGGCGGGCGCGCGGGCTGGTCGATGTCCCACTCGAGCGCACGTCCAACTTCGACGAGGCCGAGCGCTGGAACGGGGCAGGATACGCGCTGGTGCTCGTAGACGCGCGCGGGAGCGGGGCCTCCTTCGGCATCCGGCGCTTCGAGCTCGCCGAGGACGAAGTGCGCGACTACGGGGAGGTCGTCGACTGGATCGTGGCGCAGCCCTGGTCGAACGGACGGGTCGGCGCCTACGGCGTGTCGTACGCGGGCAACACCGCGGAGATGCTCGCGGTCAACCGGCACCCGGCGGTCAGGGCGGTCGCGCCGCTCTTCAACGACTTCGACAACTTCGGCCACCTGGTCTTTCCGGGCGGCGTGCTCACCGTCGGATTCCTGGAGAGCTGGTCGAACCGCACGCGCATGCAGGACCTGAACGACATCTGCGGGCTCTCGGGCGTGGACGGTTCGGAGTGCGATGAACTGCGTCGTGGCCAGGTGACGGGCGTCAAACCCGTGGACGCGGACCTGGACGGCGCCCTGCTCGCGGCGGCGGTGACCGAGCACGAGGCGAACACGGTGCCCTTCGGGGCGGCGCTGGAATACGAATTCCGCGACGACCCCTTCGGCCGCTACGACGAGACCGACGTCGGGCACCGGCGGAGCCCATCCGGCCACCTCCCGCAGATCGACGAGTCGGGCGCGGCGATGTTCATTCGGGCCGGCTGGCAGGACGCCGCCACCGTGAACGGCACGCTGGGGCGCTACAACACCATCTCCAACGCGCAGCACGTCTTCATCGGGCCGTGGGACCACGGGGCGCGCAACGACGCCGACCCCTTCCGGCCGGACGACACCCCGGTCGCCCCCGACGCGGCCGCGCGGTTCACCGAGCTCGTCGCCTTCTTCGACACGCACCTGAAGGAGGGCGGCTCCGGACAGACGCCCACGGAGATCAACTACTACACGCTCGGCGCGGACCGGTGGACCCGTACCGAAATCTGGCCGCCCGAAGGGTTCGAGGACGTCACCTGGTACTTCGGCGCCGAGGGGATGCTGACCCGCGAGGCCCCGTCCGACGCCGACGCCGAGGACGCCTACACCGTCGACTTCACCGCCACGACGGGCACGCGCAACCGCTGGTACACCAACGGCGGGGGCGGCGACGTGGTGTACGGGGACCGGCGCGAGGAGGACACGAAGCTGCTCACCTACACCAGCGCCCCCATGGAGGTCGACACGGAGATCACGGGCCACCCGGTCGTCACCCTGCACGTCGCCTCGACCGAGTCCGACGGCGCGTTCATCGTCTACCTGGAGGATGTCGCTCCGGACGGCACGGTGCGTTACATCACCGAAGGGCAGCTGCGCGCCGTGATGCGCGCGGTCACGGACGATCCGCCGCTCTACCGCAAGTACGGCCCACACCGCTCCGAGCTGCGCGCCGACGCGATGCCGCTCGTGCCCGGCGACGTCGCCGAAATCAGCTTCGACCTCTGGGCCACATCCGTGTTGATTCGGGAAGGCCACCGGATCCGCGTCGCCATCGCGGGCGCGGACGCCGACACCTTCCTGCGCTATCCGCGGGACGGGAGGGTGCCGGTTCTCTCAGTTCAGCGGAACGCGATCTACCCGTCCGCCATCGTCCTCCCGATCCGATCAGGAGCGGGCTCGATATCAGCCTCGTGACCGTAGCGCGTGAGCAGCGATGCCAGTTCCGGAAGCGAGAGATCGAGCACGGAGGCGGCTCGCCTCACGGAGAGAGTCCCCGCGTGGAGGGCATCGGCGACACACCGGACGAATTGCGCGCTGAACGAGGGGATCGCCGCTTCCCTGCCCGGTGCCGGACCACTCGCGATCGGAAGCCGGTCAGCGAGCGCGTCGACCTGCTCTCGGGACAGCAGATAGAGGCGTCGGAGGCGGCGCACGTACACCTCCACCGGGACCCGGAGCTCCTCCGCACCCTCAATCAGACGAGCGGGGAGCTCGCGCGATCGCGTCACGCGACTCCACTCCTCCTCGGCCCTGGCCTCTGCGATCACGGCCTCTGCGGTCATGCGCATCGGCTCTCCCGAGCTCACGATGCCTTCCCGCTCCCGCTCGAATCCCAACTGCCGCCGCACAACGGGCCAGGGCATCAGCAGCGCGGTGGCAAAGCTCTCGGCTACTCGCGCAACCAGCCATCGCTTCCCGCGGCGCGGCAGGCGAACGGATTCTACTCGGGCGGGCGGGATTGCATCCCAGGTCAACAGGTGGAACAGACCGTGAGCCATGTCGTAGTTCCGCTGCCCCTCGGGCTCACGGTGGTTGACGAGCACGCACTTTATTCCTTGAGCGCGGACAGCGGCACTCGCGATTCCGGGTGGAGCATCCACCTCGAGCACCAGAATCCCCAGACGATCTTCCAGCACTGACCTCAGCGTCGCCGCCGGACAATCTCCGAGTTCCATGCGCTCGGAGAACGCCGCACCCGCGTCGCGCGCGTCACTGAAGGAGGAGTGGCGGGTTAGCGAGAGCTTCAATTCCAGCCATCGAGGCTCGCGTCCCAGCTCCCGGGACAACTCCCGGTACATCGCGATCCATCGCCCCGCTCTGCGCTCGAATTCGTCGACAGCCGCGCTCGTCACGTCTGGACCCGTCCGGAACGTGAATTCCCCTTCACCCTCCAGGCGGAACGGGTCGGTGAAGTAGTCCAGATCGACGCCGAGCAGGTCCATCGCCAGGATGAGCTGCTGTGCGGTGAGGGAGCGTTGCCCATCTTCGATGCGGGTGACGTCCTGGCGATGGTTGAGCCCCAGGTCTCCCGCCAGTCGGTACTGCGTCAGCCCGGCTCGCTTGCGGGCCGCCCTCAGACGGGCGGCAATCCGGGAGGTCAGGCGGGGAATCCGGACAGTTGGTCGCATGCGGATGCGAGGAGGCTGGTGATCGGTTTTAGCCGTGCTCGGAGCAGCCGATCCGCCGCCGGTGCCGTGCTGCCTCTTCTTGTGCTGCGGGCCCGTCTGCAGAGCGTTGCCAAATCGAAAAGGCAACATATTGTTGCATTTTGCGTTTTGCAACACGCCACGGAGGGGTCAGACAGACGATGCTCTAGCCCGCCTCCGGTCTACTCCAGGCCCGCTCAGCCCACCCGTACGTCGAAGTGCTCCAGCCCCCTCAGGACGATGCCTGGCCGGTACCTCGCCGGGCGCCTGCCGAAGCGGAGCCGGGGGAATCTCTCCAGCAGCACCTCCAGCGCGATCCTGCCCTCCAGGCGGGCGAGGGGCGCGCCCAGGCAATGGTGGATGCCCCGGCCGAACGAGATGTTCGGCTGGCCCGACCGCGTGATGTCCAGTTGCTCCGGCGCGGGGAACCGTTCGGGAT
>VYDD01000214.1:0-464 GCA_009843625.1 Gammaproteobacteria bacterium
TCGCGCGGATGCGATGATGCTTTCCGCGGACGGGCAGTGCAAGGCGATCGACGCCTCCGCCAACGGCTATGTGCGGGGCGAGGGCTGCGGGGTCGTCGTCCTCAAGCGGCTGCGCGATGCGGAACGGGACGGCGACCGTATCAGGGGCGTCATCCGGGGCTCGGCGGTCAATCACGGCGGCGCCAGCAGCGGGCTGACGGTGCCGCACACGCCCGCGCTGGAGCAGGTGATCGAGTCGGCGCTCTCCCAGGCGGGGGTCGCCGCGTCGGAGGTGGACTACCTCGAGGCGCACGGGACCGGAACCTCGGTCGGCGATCCGATCGAGATCGACGCCGTGGCCGCCGTCTACGGCCGGGACCGCATGGCCGACCGGCCGCTCCTGGTCGGTTCCGTGAAGACCAACGTCGGCCATCTGGAGTCGGCGGCCGGAATCGCCGGCCTGATCAAGGCGGCGCTGGTGGTGC
>VYDD01000214.1:474-3639 GCA_009843625.1 Gammaproteobacteria bacterium
CGCTGGTGATGCAGCGGGGGGTGATTCCGCAGCACCTGCACTTCCAGAATCCCAATCCGAGTCTCGACTGGGACCAGCTGCCCCTCAAGGTGACTTCGTCCATGATGGACCTGCCGCCACGGGACGGCCGCCCGCGCCTTGCGGGCGTGAATTCCTTCGGAATATCCGGCACGAACGCCCATATTGTCGTGGAGGAATACAACGGGCCGGATGGAACGCCCTATGGACGGCACCAGCTTGCGGGAGCCGCACAGGCGGTGACGGTTCCGCTGCCGGCGGCCGTACAGGACCTTGCGCTGCCGGACGCGGAACTCCGGCAGCGCGACACCCGCCTGCTGGCGCTGTCGGGCAAGTCGGACAGCGCGCTCAGGGCGCTTGCGGGGCGGTATCTCTCATGGCTCGACGGGCAGGAGGAGGCGCTCGGGGCGGAACAGGACGCCTCCGGGGCCCTGCTGTCGGACATGGCATGGACGGCCGGCATCGGGCGGAGTCATTTCGACTATCGCGCGGGCATTGCGTTCCGGGACGCCGACTCGTTGCGCGAGCGGCTCCGGGAACTCGTTGACGGGGACGATGACCACCGGCAGCACGCCCCGACCAGGGTAGCGTTCGCCTATACCGGCCAGGGCAGCCAGTGGGCCGGCATGGGACAGGCGCTCTATGAAACCGAGCCGGTGGCGCGGGCGGTGCTCGACCGCTGCGAGGAAGTCTTCCGGGCGCACCGGGGCGTCTCCCTGCTGGACGTGATGTTCGGCAGGGACGGCGGGGAAGGCAGCCTGGAGGACACCGCGTGGGAGCAGCCGGCCCTCTACGCGCTCGAGAGCGCTCTGACGGCGCTCTGGGACAGCGTGGGGGTTCGCCCCGACGTGGTGGTGGGTCACAGCGTCGGGGAACTGGCGGCGGCCCGGGCGGCGGGCGTGTACAGCCTGGAGGACGGCATGCGGTTCGCCGCGACCCGGGGCACCCTCCTGTCCGAAACCGAACCGGGCGCCATGGCCGCGGTCTTTGCCCCGCCGGACCGGGTGGCGGCGGCGGTCGAGGAGGCCAACGCGTCCTCCGGCGGCGTCGGGCTGAGCGTCTCGGGGGACAACGGCAGCCACCAGGTGGTGAGCGGCACGGTCGTAGACATCGAAAGCATCCTGAAGCACTTCGAATCCGAAGGCGTACGGACCCGGCGGCTGAACACGACGCGGGCGTTTCACAGTGCCCTGCTGGAGCCCGCCCTGGACGGACTGGAAGCATCCCTGGACGGCGTTGCAATCGCCCCGCCCGCCCTTACCGTGGTCAGCAACCTGACGGGGCGGCCGGTGGAGGACGGCCAGTTGCTGGACGGAACCTACTGGCGGCGGCATGCCCGCGAGGCGGTGGCGTTCGCCAGCGGCGTCCGGTCCCTGGCGGACCTCGGGGTGGACCTGGTGGTGGAGATCGGGCCGCGCCCGCTGCTGGGCGCGATGGCGGTGTCGGCCTGGCCGGAGTCGGCCGGGGCGCCGGTCGTCGTCCCGAGCCTGTGCCCGCCGGCCGAGGACTCGGAGGAGCCCACGGGCGGCGACGGTTTCATGGCGGCGGTCGCGAACGCGTACCAGGCGGGCCTTCCGGTACGGTTCGAGGGGCTGTTTGCCGGGGAAGCGCGCCGGCGCATCTCGATCCCGGACTATCCGTTCCAGCGCGAGCACTACTGGCTCGAGGCGACGCGGGGCCGGCGGCGGAGTGCCGGGCATCCCCTGCTCGGCGACCGGCACGAATCCGCCAGCGGCGAGGTCACGTACGAGACCGAGGTGTTTCCCTCGGACCCGGAGTGGATGAGCGATCACCGGGTGTACGGCCGGATCATCGCTCCCGGCGCGCTCTACGGAGCCATGGCGGCATCGGCGCCCCTGGCCGAAGGGGACGGCGCAGTGGTTGTGGAGGACATGCAGCTGCACAACGCGCTGGTCTTCCCGCCGGACGACCCCGGTAAGAATGGGGACGAAGCCGGTCGCAGGGTGCAGCTCGTGCTCGACGCCCCCGGGGATTCGGCGTCGCGTCGCGCCCAATTGTTCAGCAAGGGGGATGAAGAGGGATGGACGGTGCACGTGGAATGCCGCGTGTCGCCGGGTATCCCCGCCGCGGAAGGCGCCGGACCCGTCGACCTCAAGGCCCTGAAGGCCGGCCTCGAGCCAGTGGACGTGCCGGCCTATTACCGCGCCCGGTCCGCCACGGGGATCGATCTCGGCCCGTCGTTCCAGACGTTGGGCGAGGTCTGGTCCAAGCCGGGAGAGGCACTGGGCGAGATTTCGCTGCCGGATGCTCCCGGCCAGAATCTGGATGTTCATCCGCTCGTGCTGGACGGCTGCTTCCAGGTGGTGGCCGCGGCGCGGAACCCGGGCGGCGACGAGGGCGAAACCACCTACCTGCCCTTCGGCTGGGAGCGGCTCTGGCTGACGGGGCGGCTGCCGAGGAAGGTGATCTGCCACGTACGGATGAACGAGGCCCGGGGTGCGGAAGCGGAAACCGGCCAGGCTCCGGAGGTCATGAGCGGCGAACTCCGAATCTACGATCCTGCCGGGAACCCGCTCGGCGGGCTGGAAGGCTACACGGTGAAGCGCGCGACGCGGGCGGCGCTGCTCTCCGCGGTCGAGGGGGTGGAGGAACTGCTCTACGAGATCGTGTGGCGCGAAAACGCGCTTGCGCCGGGCATGACGGCGGCGGATTTCCTGCCGTCCCCGGAGGACGTGGCGGCCCGCTCGGGACTGCTGTCGGAATACCTGGCCGAAGAGGGCGTCCCGCGCGCAGACCGGAGCGCCCTGCTTAATGACCTGGAGCGGTGGTCGCGTTCCCGCGCGCTCGCGACCTTGGAACAGCTGGGATGGGAGCGTAAAGCGGGTGCGGTACTGGATTCAGAGGACCTGCGCCAGCGCCTCGGGGTCGGAGAGGAGCACAAGCGCCTGTTCCGCCGGATTCTCGAGATGCTGGCCAAGTCAGGGGTTCTGGAAGAGGCGGACGGCGGATTCGTCGTGAAGCTCGGGCCAGGCGACCCGCTGCCCGATGAAATGCCGAGCGACATGGAGGAATTCGTCTCCGGGATGATCGAACGTTACCCCCACGGCACGAACGAAATCGGCCTGTTCCGGCGCTCGGGCGGCGCCCTGGCCGAGGTGCTCCGCGCCCAGGCGGACCCGCTGACGC
>VYDD01000403.1 GCA_009843625.1 Gammaproteobacteria bacterium
CCCACGCCCCTGTTCCTGGAGCCGGGTTACACGAACTACGAAGGCTCGGCGCTCTTCCAGACGCGGGAAATAGGCGGGACCTACTGGGACGCGAGCGTCGAGGGCGGCCGGGCCGACTACAACGCCCAGGAAATCGTGCCGCAACTCGATCTGCTGGACCGCAACAAGATCGGGTTCGAACTGGGTGCCGCGCAGGCACGGATGTGGAACGCGGCGAGGATGACGATGCGTTTCTACGGATCGTTCACCGAATTCCGGTATCCGAAGCAGGGCACCAGCTATGAACCCGATCCCTTCCGCCGGGACCAGGCCTATCAGTTGGGTGCGCTGTGGCGGTATGACGGGATCGAGTCTTCGGATGGGTTCGAGTCGCCGGGAGTCACCGCGGAGGTGGGCATCTACGGCACGATCAACAGGTCGAACGCGAGCCGGACCGAGTACAACGCCGTCTCGGTGAACACCGTCGCATCGATCCCCATGCCTGCGGACATGAGGTTCCATTTCACGGCGGTGCTTACCGCGAAGGACTACCTGACCGAAACGGAGTTCATCCGCCTGATTCCGGGCGAAGAGGCGGACAATGCGTCGCGGGTGTACGTGGCCGTCAGCCGGCAACTCACCGACGCCGTCGACGGCCGCTTCCGAATCGGCTGGACCCGCGCGGAGACGGAGATCGGCGACGCCTATTTCGAGCGCTACAGCGGATCGCTGTTCTTCAACTACCGGCCCTGAGGCCGTGCAGGCCTGGGTCGCTTGAGGAAACTCCAACTCCGGCGGCAGGACTCGAACCTGCGACCCGGTGGTTAACAGCCACCTGCTCTACCAACTGAGCTACGCCGGAAGACCGCCTGCAGTAGCGAGCAACCGTACCCCAAGCCTGTCAGCGTGTCAAGTTGCGCGCTCGGCGGCCTCGAAGACGCCGCGCAGTGCCGGACCGATGTCGTGCGCCAGGTCCCACATCTCCTGAAATCGCGCTCGCACCCCGTCGGCCTGCCCGCCCCTGTACACCACGGCGAGCGCCGGACCGCGCGAGGGATAGGGAATCTGGAACCAGTGGACGCCCAGGAGCAGATCGCAGCGGCCCTGCCCGTCGACGAAGACGGAAAAGTTGGGCGCCCAGTCGAGTAGGGGCGCGCAGCGAACCCGAAGGCGTTCTTCGGCGAGCAGGCGCATGACGACGCGCAGATTCCGGCTGCGCTCGGGATCGGCCAGCATCGCCTCGGCTTCGAACTTGAGCGTCGCCGCATTGATCTCGGTAATGAGCACGCGCAGCTCTTCCACGGACGCCAGCTCTTCGTAGGCGAGATCGATGCCGGAGAGCCGGATCCGATCTACCGCTGCATCGATGTGCCGGGCCTCGCGCGCGAGGTCGCTGTAGACCGACCGGAAGCTCCCGCGGGACCGGTCGTGGATCAGTTTGCTGTGCGTCGGCGGCATGGTACAAGCAAGCGGAAGACCTCGGGCGACGGAATGGCGGGATGGGACGTCGGGGGATCCTCGCCGGCGACGGTTGCCTCGGGTGGCGGAATGGGCGATCTCACTAGCAGTCCGAGGAGGAATCCGCGCGTGCCCCGGACGGCGAATTCGGCGGACTGCCAGATCACCACAACACGCTGACGGAGGCCGGTTCCGATGTTGCGTTCCACCCAGCACCCGTTCGTGGCGCCACTCCTTCTCCTTCTGGCGGCCGGTTGCGCCAATCCCGAGCCGCAGGACGCCCCGCGCCTGATGGTGATGCTGGTGGTGGACCAGCTCATCCCGGAACAGCTCGACCGCTACGGCGAGCACTACTCGGGCGGGCTGCGCAGGCTGCTGGACGATGGCTTCCGCTTCGACGACGCGGCTCACGACCACGGCGTGACGGAAACCGCTGCGGGACATGCGACGCTTTCGACGGGCGTCTACCCGAAGACGCACGGGATCGTCGCCAACGACTGGTACGAGTTCGACGCAGCTGGAGAAGCGAGATTCGTCTACGCGGTCGCGGACAGCCTGTCCTCCATCGTCGGCATCCCCGAGCGCGCGGGACGCTCGCCCCGCAACCTGGTGCGCGGCGGCATGGCCGACTGGGCCCTGGACGCCGATTCCGGAGCCCACGTGGTCTCGGTCTCCAAGAAGGACCGGGCGGCGATCACGATGGCGGGAAGGGCGCCGGGGCACGTCTACTGGCTCGATGCCGAACAGGGGCGCTACGTGACCTCCAACTGGTACCGGCAGTCAACGCCCGCCTGGGTCGAAGACTTCAACCGGGATGCCCGCACGCGCCTGCTGTCCGATTCGGTCTGGCAGAGCACCATTCCCCCGGGCTTGGAGCGGGTCGTGCCGCGCGGGGATGAGGCCCCCTACGAGGCCGACGGAATCCACACGACCTTTCCACATCGGTTCGACGAGGAAGGTGACGCATCCTCGCCCGCCGGCTTCAACGAGTGGATGGCGGAGCGGCCCATGGTGGACGCGGCGACGCTGGCGCTGGCGATGACCGCGGTGCGCGAGCTGGGCATGGGAGACGACGGCATCGTGGACTACCTGAGCGTGTCGCTCTCCCAGGTGGACTACGTGGGCCACCGCTACGGGCCTTTCAGCGTGGAGCAGTTCGACACGCTCCTGCGCCTCGACCGGCTGCTGGGCGAGTTTTTCGCCTTCCTGGACGACGCGATCGGTTCAGGTGAATGGGTGCTGGGGTTCAGCTCCGACCATGGCGTACACCCCGTGCCCGAGTACATGCTGGAACTCGGGCAGCCGGGGGGCCGCGTCGGAGGCAGGGACTTCCGGGCCGCCGCCCGGCTCGTGCGGGAAGCGCTCCCGGATGCGGCCGGAGCCGTGTCGGGCCCGGAGCAGGAGCGCATCGCGCAGGTGCTGGAGGAACTGGACTTCGTTGCCGACGCCGTCACCCAGGCGGAGCTCGCCGGCCCACCCTCCGCCGATTCGCTGATCCGGCTGCAGCAGAACTCCCATTTCGCCGGGCGCATGCCCGGGCCCCTGCACCGCTACGGCGTCCACCTGGAAATCCGGCTCCCTCACGGCACGGTTGAATACACCGGCGGCGGAACCAACCACGGATCGCCGTACTGGCACGACCGTCACGTGCCGCTGATCTTCCTGGGGGCGGGCGTGCAACCGGGCCGTGCGGAGGGGCGCGTGCGCACCGTGGACGTGGCGCCCACCCTGGCCGCGCTTGCGGGCATCCCGGCGCCTGAGGACCTCGCGGGGCGGGATCTTTTTCGCTAGCACCGGGGCGCGCGACCCGTCGCGACGGCTTAGCCGGCGCACCCCGGTACCGGGCCTCCGGCTCAACCAGCCATCCCCGGCTATCGCGCTCGTCGTATCGCCGCCTTCAGGAGCCTGACCCGGCGATCGATCCCCAAGCTGGCCGCCGCTTCCGCAGCTGTCTCCGCGACCTCGTATCGCTGCGGGAGCGAATGCCGCAACCGCAGGAGCGCCTCCTCGAACTTGAGCCGAGCCCAATGGGCGGGCTGAGATGCTTCGATGAGCGACGCGATGCTGCTGACGGTGTCCACACCCTCGCTGATGTCGCCCCTCCACTCGCGCAGGCGCGCCGTGCACAGAGCGAACACCCATGGATCTTCGAACCAGCTTGCCGGCGGCTCGGGGATGTCGCCCGCCATCTCGCGA
>VYDD01000320.1 GCA_009843625.1 Gammaproteobacteria bacterium
TCGCCGCGTGCTTCGCCTCGTCGAACTCGATCCGCATGATTAATGTTACTACAGAAATTGGGCTGTCAAGGACGGCGGGCGCTCACTGAGGACCTGATGACGGAGGGACACGGCGTCCGGTGGGCGGCGGGCATGGACATAACCCCGTTGGGGCAGTGAAGTTGAGTTGGTGATCGACTGGAGCCTCTCGACACGCGGAGAACGGTGACCCCCAAGGGAGGAGCGAATATGGCCAGCAGGATCGCAGCATGGACATTGGCGATGTCGGTAGTGTTCGGATGCACATCCTCGGAAGACCGAGCACGGGAGGAGCAGATTCGCGCTGCGGCAGACTCTGTGACTGCCGCACGCGCGGAGCGGGAAGCGGCGGAGCGAGAGATGGCTGACGCGCGGAAGCGTGAAGCGCTAGCAACACGGGCGATGGAACCGGACGTGGAGTATGCGATCCGGAAGGTGGAAGACTACACATTCCTGAGACCTGGGGTCTCCCAGTATCGTGCCCGGCTGGTGGTCGAAATAACCACAGGGGAGACCGCCACTTCCCGGATCATGGAAGCCATGATGCGTACCGCCATGACCATCGCTCTTGAGAGGAAGAACGAGTACGGTGATCTACCGGATGTGGTCCAGGTCGGAGTACTGGAGGCGTGGCCGCGACCCGAGTTCTCAGCGTATACGCACTCAGTCTACTACGCCCCGGATCGCTGCGGTTGGACGGGTGCCGAACGGGAATGTGACGGAAGGTTCTGGGATCCCTTCATAGGGGTTACAGACGAAGACATTCCAGAATGGATACATGCCGCGTGCGATGACGTGCTGAGGATACCCTGCGGTTGGTGGTTGACTTAGCATTGCCGAGAAACGGACGATTCATCCCGCTTGTCACCGGTCGCAAACTGCGATCAACAAGCGCCGTGCACTCTCTGGCATGTCATCTAGCTGGAGCTGCGTCGGGGCTGCTTGAGCGTTGTCTTCTGGAGATTGGCCGAGTACTTTGGCCGTGGTCGCCTTCCTCGCGCAGCCGCCCGTCACGGATGTTGATCGTGCTTCTGGAGGAATCCGCCACCGATCTCACATCCTCGTACCGCAGGGGGTCAATTAGATGGCGAAGTTGGACAAGCAGTTGGAACGAGCACGAGAGCACTTCGACGAAGGAGAAAAGCCGCTACAGACCGTTCTCGGTGCTTACGAGACCAGCATCATGGGACAGGATACTGTCCGAAACGGGATCTTCATCGCCACGGATCGTCGGCTGCTCTTTTACGCGAAGAAGCTGACTGGGTACGACTTCGAGGCGCTCCCGTACTCGAACATCTCCTCAATGGAGATGGGCAAGAACCTGATGGGCCACTACATCAGTTTTTTCGCGTCCGGAAACAGCTGCAAGATGAAGTGGATCAAAGCCGGAGACGTACGCGCGTTCGTCGACACGGTGAATGCGCAGATGGCGGCGGCCAAGTCGAACGCAGAGCCCGCGTCTGAGCAACCTGCGGATCCCGTCGACCAACTGGAAAGGCTCGGAAAGCTGCACGCGGCCGGTGTCCTTACTGAGGCGGAATTCTCGGCAAAAAAGGCCGAGATCCTAGCGCGCCTCTAACCCGTCCAGACGGCCGGCGTGGATCGTGGCTACCAGAACGACTGAGGTGCCAGGTGCCAAGCCAAGCGAAGGACACGGCGTCGCCGATCCCACCCCTCCAAATGCCCTCCATTTGACCCGGTTTTCCGGCTTTTTCAGTCCGACAGACCCTGACACGCCCCAACGGCAAGAAGCGCAGATCGTGCAGTCCCAGTTAGACTTATGAGATTTCTTGCCGTGATTTCGCGTCCCGTGTAAGGGATTTGGGAGCAGGAGGTCGCCGGTTCGAATCCGGCCGCCCCGATTGGACTTACGCGAGGTCCTGGCAGCCTATGCGGATCCCGATGTCCTGATCTCAAACCGCCCATCGGAGGGCGAGAACCGGATCGCGTCGGTGTCGAAGGCGCGGCCGACCGCGCCGCTCCGACTCAGCGCGTCCGGCGTGCCCACCGAAAAGCCGCCCGAGCCGTCGAGCAGCCAGACGCGGTCGGAGAGCTGAAGCGACAAGTCCAGGTCGTGGCTTGAGAGCAGAACGATCTGCCCCTGGTCCCTGGCCTGAGCTCGCAGGAGGGCCATGATCTCGACGCGGCTGGGAAGATCCAGAAAGGCCGTGATCTCGTCGAGGACAAGGAGGCGAGGAGTCTGCGCGAGCGCCCGCGCGATCATCACGCGCTGGCGCCCGCCGGCGCTCAGATCGCTGAAGAAGCGGCGCAGAAACGGTTCGACGCCGGTGACCTCGATCGCGTCGGCAATCGCGGCCCTGTCCTTGTCCGCCAGTCCACCCTGCCAGCCCGTGAAGGGCTGCCGCGCGAGCGCGATGACGTCCTCGACGTTGAGGCTCGGATTGAACGCCCGCTCCGTCAGCACGACACCGATCCGGCGCGCGCGCGTCGCCGGGCGCATCGACGCAATGTCCTCGCCGTCGAGCGATGCCGTGCCGCCCAGCGACGTCTGCAACCCGGCGATCGTGCGCATCAGGGTCGACTTCCCCGAGCCGTTGCGGCCGAGGATGCAGATGAAGTCGCCGGGAGCGGCGGAAAGGTCGATACCGGACAGGACCACTCCGCGCGTGTTGCGATACCCCACGGCGAGGGATTGCAGATCCAGCATCAGCGCCACTGCCTCACGGCCGGCGAGAAGATCAGGATGAGTATCACGGCCGGAGCGCCGACGATCGCGAGGATCGCGTTCAGGTGCAGGAAGTGCTGCTCCCAAGGCGCATGAATGATGGCGTCTCCGGCAAGAGCGAGCAGTGCGCCGCCGAGTGCGGCGAGCGGAAGGAGCGGGAGGATCCGCGCCGTTCCGGCCAGCGCCCGGGCGAAATGGGGCGCGATGAGGCCGACGAAGCTCACCGGGCCGCAGAAGGCTACGACGGGCGCCACCAGGAGCACCGCTGCCGCGAGAACGGCATGTCTCAACGACGTCACCTTGACGCCGAGGCTGCGGGCGTAGGCCTCGCCCAGAAGTAGAGAACTGAGCGGCTTGGCCGTCGCAACCGCGGCGCAGGTGCCGACCAGGATCGGCAGCCCGAGCCACGGAAGGACCTCGGGCGCGACGCCGGCGAAGCTCGCGTCCGTCCATCCGCCATAGATCCGGCCGCCGGCTCGCGCCGCGAAGTGAAGAAGGACGCTCGTAAGGCCCTGGGAGGTGAACCCGAGCATGAGGCCGATGACGAGCAGCGTGATCGCTCCGACGCGGCGGCCGAGCGCAAGCATGACGAGCGCCGCAATCGCGACACCCGCGCCGGCCGCGAGCGTTATGCTCGGGCCTTCGAAGAAGGTGAGGAAGGACACGGCCGCGGGACCCGCAAACGCCGCCGCCGTTACTGTGAGGGCGACACCAAGCTGGCCGCCCGCGAGCAGGCCGAGGGACCACGCGTCCGCGACCGGGTTCCGGAAGAGGGCCTGCATAAGCACCCCGGCCATGCCGAGCGCGCCGCCGGCGATGATCGCGGCGGCAACCCGCGGAAGGCGAATATCGAGGACGATCTGGCGGGCGAGGTCGGTCGACTGCAACCCCGTCAGCGCACCGACCGTGTCGGCC
>VYDD01000278.1:0-340 GCA_009843625.1 Gammaproteobacteria bacterium
CGACGGGTTTCGCCGTGAAGTCGAACGGGATGCCGAGCACGTCTGCGTACTCGACATCGAATAGCCCCTCGTCATTCAGATCGTAGGACTGCCGCCGGAGCGCGCGCCCGACGGCTT
This sequence comes from Gammaproteobacteria bacterium, assembly GCA_009843625.1. Taxonomy (GTDB): domain Bacteria; phylum Gemmatimonadota; class Gemmatimonadetes; order Longimicrobiales; family Gaopeijiaceae; genus BD2-11. The sequence goes on from VYDD01000278.1 coordinate 118, forward strand.
GCTCGCACAGCAACTGGGTGCCGAACGCCCGCAGGCCGAGCACGTGCGTCACCGTGTTCGCGTCCCAGCCCTCTGTCAGCATGGACACTGAGACGACGCAACGGATCGAGTCGCCCAGCCGACGCCGCTTTCCGACCGTGTTCATAACCTCGCGCAGCAGATCCTGGTCGGTGATGTTCTCACCGGCGTGTCGGTCGCCCGTGCGCGCGATCCTCTCGCGGCG
>VYDD01000278.1:350-3589 GCA_009843625.1 Gammaproteobacteria bacterium
GGCGAAAGCGTTCGATCTCGTCGGCCGCCATCCGGCGGAGCTTCGGATCGAGCGCGTCGCCGGATTCGAGTTGGCGGCTGTCGATCAGCAATGTCCGGGGGCGCGGCAAGCGCTGGCCGTTCTCGTCGAAGTTCCGGAACAGTGCCAACCGGCCGTTGTCGATGGCAGAGGTACCGTCCAAGTTTGTGCGCTCGAAGCCCGAGATGTAGTCGTACACGAGCTTCGATGTCGAAGTGTTGTTGCACACGATGATGAAGCACGGCGGAACCCTGATACCCGCCTTCTCCCACGCCTCGAAGGTCCGCTCGTAGTGACCGTACAGGGCATCGAGCGCCGACTTCAGGTCGAGCGGCAGACTCAGCGGATCGAGCGCCCCGGCCTTCCCGCGCCCCTTCTTCGGCATCTTTCGCCCAACGTGCTCCCACAGATTCCGGAAGCGGGGCATGTCGTACCCGGGAACGTTGTCCGCAACCGGCACTCGGGGGAGCTTGACGATCCCGCACTCGATCGCATCCATGAGCGAGAAGTCGCTCATCGTCCACGGAAAAAGCGTGCCCTCGGCGTAGCCCGAACCACGCAGGAAAAAGGGGGTGGCCGAAAGGTCCATGACTCGGCTGATGCCGATCTTGCGTTCGACTGCTTCGAGCCCGGAGACCCAAAGCCGGGCAGCTTCCGTGTTCTCCTTGGCTTCCCTCTTGTCGTCGCCCTTGAGCATGCGCTCGTCACGGCTGCCCGGCTTTTCGCGGTAGCAGTGATGGGCCTCGTCGTTAAGGACCATGATCCGTTTCATGGCCATGAGTTTGGGCATGACGCGCCGGATCATCTGGCCGGTGCTCTCCGTCGTTTCCGGTGCGGGTCCCCGCCCCTGAAGCAGCGCGCGGCTGCCCTTGGAGAGCTTCATCCGCTCGCGAAGCTTGAAGGCGTGGTAGTTCGTGATGACGATCTTCGCGTGCGTCAGGTCCGGAAGCATGTCCCCCGGAACCAGTTCCCGATCCTCGTAATAGCTGTCCGGATCGTTGGGTTGAAGCACCCGGAGACGGTCACGGATCGTGATCCCGGGGGTCACCACGAGGAATCCCCTCGTGTACTTCCGACTCTGCGGCCTCCGCACGGCGTTGATCGTCTGCCAAGCGATCAACATCGCCATCACCGTCGTCTTGCCCGTGCCCGTCGCCATCTTGAGCGCCAGCCGCGAGAGGCCGGGGTTGGCCTCTTCGCTGGCATCGGCCATGTGTTCGAGAAGTTCCCGCCCGGCCTTCCGCAGTGGGGCCACCTCCGTGAGCCAGATCGCAGTCTCCACCGCTTCGATCTGGCAGAAGAACGGACGGATGCTGGAGAACCGATGGGATCGCCAGTGCCGGAGCAGGCGCGCGGTCTCGGGGGTTACCCGCCAATCGACTTCGTCCGGGATGCGCCTCCATTCGTCCACGCGCTCGCGCACCCGGTTGATGATCGTGGCCAGATACTGCTGGTCCTCCGTCGAGAGCCCCTTGCCCTCGTCGAGGACCATCCCGACCTGTTCGACCCTCGGCCCCTTCCGGGCCTTCTGCTGCTTCGGATTGGGAATCGGCGAGACAAAGGAAGCCGGACGCCGGTAGGCCAACACCCTTTGGGTGGGCTGCCCGGAAGCGTCCAGCTGCCAGTGACGAGCCGGGCGCTCGTAGGGCGAGTTCAGGATCGGGCGCTCGTAGAACCGCTCCACCGAGGACGCGCCGTCCAGCCCCGTGCTCTCGCCCTCTGAAGCAGCTTCTTCCGAAATGCTCATCCGCAACCTGATGATGTGACGTTTCTGTCGCGACAGCCAGCACGCCCCGTTCCCGGTTCGCACCGCCTCGAAAAGGTCGCACGGCGCGGCGGAGAACGGCAACCTTGCTGGACGAGCCATTACCATTGGCCGTCCGGCGGCTTCGACGGGCTCGCCCCAAGGGTTCGGGCCAGGATGGCGCTGGAGCCGGGTGCCTGCTAGCGTCAGTGCAGCATCATGAGCATCAAGGAGTTCAGTGTGGACCGGCAATGTACAGCGGTGTTCCGAAAAGTCCCTGAAGGCTACATCGCCTTCGTCGAGGAGTTTTCCGGTGCCAACACCCAAGGCGCTTCCCTCGAAGAAGCCCGGACGAACCTTCGCGAAGCCATCGCCTTGGTCGTCGAAGCCAACCGAGCTTTCAGCCTCGCTCCAATGGAGGAACCGCAATGACCCGAAGCTTGACTGCGATCGTTGAGCGCGAGGGTGAGGGCTATGTGGCGCTCTGCCCCGAGTTGGATGTTGCGAGCCAGGGTGAGACCGTGGCCGAGGCTCGCGACAATCTCGCCGAGGCCCTCGCCCTGTTTTTCGAGACCGCACCGCCCGACGAGGTCAACCGGCGCCTGCGAGGTGAAGTCTATGTGACTCAGATCGAGGTTGCGGTTGGCTAGGCTTCGCGTCCTGTCCGGCCGTGAAGCGTGCCGCATCTTGGCGGCAAACGGTTTCGTCGAGGCCCGACGACGGGGCAGCCACATCGCCATGCAGAAGACGGATGCCGATGGAACGGTCACCGTCCCGGTTCCAGATCACCGAGAGCTGCGGACAGGCACGTTGATGTCGATCATTCGTCAGTCAGGTCTGCCCCGCTCGGAATTCGAGGTGGGTCCCTGACCACGGTCGGAGGCGGTGGAAAGCGCCGGTGCGCCTCGTGCGGCAAACTCTACGTGGGCCGTCCCCGGGAGGAAGCCGTATGCCTCACCTGCGACATCCGGGAGCGTGCGGTTCGGGGCGAGCACCCGGCGGCCATCGCGAATCGCTTCGGTATCCCCCGATTCCTAATCGAGGCTGTGCTCGAGGGCGATTCTCGCCCTACCCGTACCCCTCGGAGGTAGGTGATCGTCGATCTGGGGCAATCCTAGAGCCCGTAGACGCACCGAAGACCGCTCGGATCGGGCCGTTCCGGCCGATTCGCTTGGCGATGGCCGAGGAAGCAAGGATCATCGCTCGAACCCTCCTCCGCCGCGCTCGGGGCCTCGGGGCCGGGGCGGTCGCGGGACAACAATGCGGGTGATGGTCCGGGCGCGCTCCCTCTCCCGTGTCTGTTCGCGCTCCCTCTCCCTCTTGGTCGCGCGCACCGACCATGCGCGCCGCTCCGCCTCCACCAGCCTGTTTCGATAGAACTTGCCCCAACCGCGCTCGATCTCCCGGGCGCGCTCGCCGTGCGCCTTGCCCAACTCGGCCCGCTCGTCCCTGTGATACCCGTCGAGATCCTCGCGCC
>VYDD01000042.1:0-1571 GCA_009843625.1 Gammaproteobacteria bacterium
TACAGGCGGGGCTGCACCACCGGGCCATCCACCGCGCCTCCGCAGGCCACCAGGAGCAGCGCCGCGCCGACCCAGCGGCGCGGCCCGAGGCGGCTCAGCGACGTGCGGGCCTGCACGACCTGCTAGGGGACCGGCTCCAGCACGACGAGCCCGTGGTTCATGTCGGCGGCGTACAGCTTGCCGTTGTCGTGCAGCTGGGGCGCCCACGTGCAGGTGTCCTCGGAGCCCAGGAAGCAGTAGTTGGTCTCGTTGCCGTAGTCGATGAAGCCGGCCTCGCGCCCCTGCAGCTCAAGTTGGCCCATGAGCTCGCCGCTGACGTCCAGAATGCGCATGCCGCGCTCGTACCAGGCCAGGTACAGGGTCGCGGTGTCCTCGTCCATCCAGTAGTTGTGCGACGTGGCCCCCTGGACCTCATAGCTGGCGACCTCGCGCGGCCGGGTGATGTCGGCGAGATCCACCACATGCATGATCCCCGAGGGACTCGTGGAATAGCCAAACTGCTCCTCGCCCACGAAGGCGTAGCCGGCCTCGGGCCAGTACCAGACGTTGTGGGTCTGCCCGCCGAGATCCTGCAGGCGGCTCACCTCCACCGGGTTGGTGGGCGATCCCCCGGCCATCCCGTTGCCCACGTCGAGGATGACGAGCCCCGCATCCCAGTGCGACAGGAAAGCCAGCCCGTCCCGGACGTAGACGTCGTGGAGCAGGCTCGAGCCGCCGTAGAAGCTGGCGGCGAGGCGAGGTGAAGCCGGATCGGAGATGTCGAGGATGCGCAGGCCGCTGTTGTAGGGGTCCAGGGCCAGGTATGCGTAGTTGCCCTCCAGCCACGCGTTGTGGACACCGGTGGCCAGGCCTTCGGTAAAGCGGCTGATGATCTGCGGGTGCGCCGGATCCGACAGGTCGAAGAACGTGACCCCGTTGAGCCCTTCGGGGTCGCCCTCGTGGGTCAGCACTCCGAGGCGGCCGTCCGCCCGGATCTTGACGTCGTTCACGGTGCGCGCGCTCACGACGAGCGAGTCGGAAAGGGCGGGCATTCCCGCGGCGTCCAGCGTCCAGGCGTACAGAAGGTTGCCCGGGTGCTCGGCCCGCATGCCCCAGGTGCCGGTGTAGGCGTGGTCGCCGTGCACCCAAAGGTCCGAAGTGTAGCGGTCGTCGACGGCGCCCTTTCCCACCAGGCGGAGCGCCTGCGAGAGCCCGCGTGCCTGGACCGTGACGGGCGTGGTGGCGGAATCCGGCCGAATCGTGCCGTTGACGTTGACCTGTGTATGCGCGGCGACCGTGATGTTCCCGGGGGCGTAGGCTACGAACCGGCCATCCGCGTCGAACAGCCCGGCATCCGGCGGGGTGGTGCGCCAGGTCACCTGCGCCCCCTGCACCGCGGCGCCGCTGCTGTCCCGGACCTCGGCCGAGAAACGCACCACGTCGCCCTGGCGGATGCGCCGGTTCCCCGCCGCGATGCGGATGTGCGTGCCGTCGACCGGCCCCACCCGCTGCTCCACCTGGAAGCGCAGTCCGAGCGATGCACGGGCGTCGCTGCCGGCCTGCGCCTCCAGCGTGGCCTCGTAGCTGCCCGC
>VYDD01000042.1:1581-26072 GCA_009843625.1 Gammaproteobacteria bacterium
GTTCAGCGTCGGTATCTCGGAAGGCGTTGTCGTCGGAATCATTCCGGGCACGGCGACCCCGCCCGTGCGCGCGGCGCGAGCTGACAGGCTCACCGGCCCGACCGCCACGTTGCCGGTGTTGGCCAGATCGACGGCGCCCCGGTAGGAGAGCGCGCTTCCGTCCCGGGAAGCCACCAGTTCGAGGGTGGCGGCGGAGAACTCGATCGCCGCGACGCGCTCGACGGGGGGTTCTACCGGATCGCGGCAGGTGGTGAGCAGCAGCGTGAGCGACAGGCTGAACAGGAGCCCTCCGGGGCGCCTTGCCCGCGATGTGACTCGCGCGACCGGATTTCCCTGCTCGGAGGTCTCTACTGGGCGCATGTGCCTGGCTGTTGGATGCGAAGGCGTGCCGGCCGACACTGCCTGAAATGGCAACCATCCCTTAAGATATAACGACCGGGTCGGCGGAGCGCATTGAGTTGAGCCCGAGCGGACACTAGTATCCATGGTTGCCCCCAGGGAGACGGCGGACGCGGGGGCGGGCAGCGATATCGACGTTTCCAACACCGCGCAACATACGGAAGGGAGTATCCCGCATGACCGGGTGCCGGGTCGGCAAGGGCGAGGGTGCGGTTGGTTCTCGGCTTGTGACACGCCGCTCCCTGATCCGCTCCGGGCTGGCGGCGCTGGCGGCGGCTCCCTGGGCCCGGCCGCTGGCTGCGGCCGCGGGTCCCGCTCGCCACCGAGGCCGGAACTCCGGTCCTGCCCAGGAGGGCGAAATCGTACTGGGCGTGTCGGCCGCCTTCTCGGGTCCGTCCCGCGGCCTGGGTACCGAGCTCTACCGCGGCTCGATGGCCTGGTTCAACCACGTCAACGACAACGGTGGGGTCAACGGCCGCAGGATCGCACTCAAGCTCACCGACGACGGCTATCAGCCCGAGCCCTGCGTCGCGAACACGATCCAGCTCATGCAGGACGAGAGCGTCTTCCTGCTTTTCGGATACGTGGGCACCCCCACGGTCACCCGCGTGCTGCCCCTGCTCAAGAGGTTCCGGGACGAACAGATCTATCTCTTCTTCCCCTTCACCGGGGCGGAGCCGCAGCGAGAGCCCCCCTACGGGGAGTTCGCCTTCAATCTGCGGGCCTCGTACCGGCAGGAGACGGCGGGGCTGGTCGACAACTTCGTGCGCATCGGGCGCCGGCGGGTGGCGGTGTTCTACCAGAACGACGCCTACGGCCGGAGCGGCTGGGCCGGCGTCCGCGAGGCACTCGCGGCCCACGGAGAGACCATGGCCGGCGAGGCCACCTACATGCGCGGCACCCAGTTCGACGCCAGCATGAGGGCGCAGGTGGAAATCCTGCAGGGCCAGTCCCCCGACGCCGTGATCTGCATCGGCGCCTACCAGGCGTGCGCCGCCTTCGCCCGGGACGCCGTCGACCTGGGGCTCCACATTCCCGTCGCCAACGTCTCCTTCGTGGGAAGCGAGAACCTGCTCGCGCTCCTGCGGGAAGGACGCGAGGACCCCGAGTCGCACACCCGCTTCCTGGTGAATTCGCAGGTCGTACCGAGCTACGAGGACACCTCGCTCGCCGCCGTGCGCGAGTATCATGAGCTGATGGAGCGCTACAATCCGGAGCCTCCGGAGGATGTCGACAGGATCGCCGAAGGCGAGCCCTATGAGCCCTTCCCGCAGAGCTTCGTCAGCCTCGAGGGCTTCCTGAACGCGAAGCTGATCACCGAGATCATCTCGCGCATGGGGAGCGACCCGGACCGGTCGCAGATCGAACAGGCCGTCTTCGCGGTGCGCAACTACGACATCGGGGTCGGCGAGCGGGTGTCGTTCGGACCCGAGCGCCGGCAGGGGCTCGACCAGGTGTATTACACGGTTCCGGAGGGGGACCGCTTCGTGCCGCTCGACGACTGGGAGTCCAGGTTCGCGATGTCATGAGGGTTCACAAGCTCTTTCGCAGGCTGCGCTTCGGCGTCTTCGCGCTCTTCGCGCTTGTCGTCCTCTCGATCTTCCTGCTCTCCATCCGCACGGTCTCCAGCGAACTCGAGACCGAGTACGTCAGCAACAGCGCGAACATCGCCCGGAACATCGCCGACGCCAGCGTCGACATCCTGCTGAACAGGAACCTGGCCACCCTGCAGTCGCTCATCGATCAGTTCGTGGAGATCGAAAGCATCCGCTACATCTACATCGTCAGCGATACCGGCGAGTTCCTGGCGCATACGTTCGTTCCGGGAATACCTGAGGAGATCCTGGCAAGCGACCCCTCGCTCACCGATGCCGTCGAGCGCAGCCTTCCCGGTCTGGGCGAGTTCGTCGAAGTGGGAAGCCCGATCCTTTCAGGGGTGGCGGGCACGGTGCACGTGGGCATGGACACGGAGGCGCTCGCGCTGAAGATCCAGCGTGCTGTCGGGCAGCAGATCTACCTGCTGTGCATCATCCTGGTCGTAGGCGTGCTGGCCCTGATCTGGATCGTCAAGGCGACCGCGAAGCCGCTGGAAGAGCTGCTCACCTACGTGGTCGAGCTTGCCCGCAACGGTGGCCAGGCGTCTGACGATGGCGTCCTGGCCCGGACAGACGAGATCGGGGACATGGCGCGGCTCATGCGTCACGCCGCCGGCCAGGGCGCCCCGCCCCCGAAGTGGCGGGCCCGGGTCAAGCGCCCGAGGTAGGCGGAACACAACGTGCGCGTTCCCAGAAGCGTCGTCGTCCTCTTCTGCACGGTGCTCCAGTTGTGCCTGGGCACGGTATACGCCTGGAGCTTTTTCCAGACCATGCTGGTGCGCGACTCCGGCTGGACCTTCAGTGAGACCGCCGCCGCGTTCAGCATCACGATCTTCTGTCTGGGGGTGTCGGCGGCGATTGCGGGGCAGGCGCTCCCGAAGGTAGGGCCCAGGGCCCTCGCCTTGGCCGGAAGCGTCCTGTTCTCGAGCGGCTATCTGATCGCCAGCCTCGCGCTGTCGCTCGATTCCCTTTGGCTCTTCTATCTGGGATACGGGGTGATCGGGGGTGCGGGCATCGGGATGGGTTACGTGACGCCGGTTGCGACCGCCGCGAAGTGGTACCCGGATCGCAAGGGACTGGTGACGGGCATCGTGGTGATGGGCTTCGGCGTCGGGGCACTCCTGCTCAGCAAGGGTCTGGCGCCTCTTCTCGTGGTCGGAACGGAAGGCGATCTCGCGCAGGTATTTCTGTGGCTGGGGATCGTGTTTGCCTGCATCCTGATCCCGTCCAGCCTGTTTCTGAGCGACCCGCCGGAGGCCCCGGCGCCCGCGTCCGGGGACGGCTCGAGGTCGCCGCCGCCCGAGAGGGTGGAGCCGGCCGCGCCCTACCTGCGCACTTCCCAGTTCACGATCATGTGGATCGTGTTCTTCTCCAACATCGCGGCCGGCATCTCCGTGATCAGCTTCCAGTCCGAACTCCTGCAGGAGGTCTGGGGGCTGGCCGACCCGTCCCTCGGTCCCGCGATGCTGGCCGAATACGGCGCCACGCTCATCGCCGTGAGTTCCGTCTGCAACGGCGTCGGACGACTCCTGTGGGGCTCGCTCTGCGACCGCCTGGGGCAGGTCACCGTGTTCCGCCTTCTGCTCGCCAGCCAGATGGTGGTGTTCGGCATCCTCATGACCGAGTCCAACCCCTGGATCTTCTCGGCGCTCGTCTGCTACGTGCTGCTCTGCTTCGGCGGTGGATTCGCCACCATGCCGTCGTTCGTCGTGGACGTCTTCGGCTCGAAGAACATGTCCAAGATCTACGGCACGATCCTCACCGCATGGGCCGCCGCCGGAATCATCGGCCCGATGTACGTGGGCTACCTGAAGGACACCTATCCCGACCGGGCGGTCATGTACTGCTTCCTGATCGGCATCCTGCTGCTCGGCACGGGATACGTCTTCTCGTACCTGCTGGACGGCGACCGGATCAGCCTGGGCCGCCCGACCGTTAGGGGCACGCTGCGCCGGTACGGGGTGCCGGTGACGGAGGAGGCGTAGCGCCTATCCCATGAGCCGGACCATGACCGTCGTCCACGGAGACGGCATCGGCCCGGAGGTCATGTCCGCCACCCTGTCGGTGCTGGACGCCGCCGGCGCGGGACTCGACTACGACGAACGGGTGGCGGGGATGGCGGCGCTCGAGAGGGTGAACGAGCCGCTGCCCCCGGCCACCCTCGACTCCATCCGGGCGAACGGGGTGGCGCTCAAGGGGCCGCTCACGACGCCGGTGGGCGGCGGGTTCCGGTCCATCAACGTCGCCATCCGCAAGGAATTCGACCTCTACGCCAACGTGCGGCCGGTGCGCACCTTCGTCCCCGGCGGGCGCTACGAGGACATCGATCTGGTCCTGATCCGCGAAAACACGGAGGGGCTGTACGTCGGGGTGGAGCACTACATCGGCATGGAGGGCGATCCCCGGGCCGCGGCCGAGTCGGTCATGATCGTGACCCGCTTCGGCGCGGAGCGCATCTGCCGCTACGCCTTCGAGTACGCCCGCCGGCATGGCCGCCGCAAGGTGACGCTGGCGCACAAGGCCAACATCCTCAAGTACACCCAGGGACTTTTCCTGGACGTGGGGAGGGAGCTGGCCGGCGAGTATCCGGACATCGAGTTCGAGGATCGCATCATCGACGCCACCGCGATGCAACTGGTGCTCAACCCGCACGCTTTCGACGTGCTCGTGATGGAAAACATGTTCGGCGACATCGTGAGCGACCTGATGGCCGGGCTGGTGGGCGGGCTGGGCATGGCCCCCGCCGGCAACATCGGCCGGGGCGTTGCGATGTTCGAGGCGGTCCACGGCTCCGCGCCGGACATCGCGGGGCAGGGCATCGCCAACCCGACGGCGCTCATGCTGGCCGCGTGCGCCATGCTCGACCACATCGGGCAGCCGGAGACGGCCGCCCGCATCCGCGGGGCCGTGCGGCAGGTGCTGGGCCGGCGCGAGACGGTGACCGGAGACCTCGGCGGCAGCGCATCCACGCAGGAGTATGCGCAGGCGGTGATCCGGGCGCTGGAGTAGGGTCGGCCTAGCGCTCGCGCACCTCGCGCACCAGCACGCTGCGACTGACCGAGACCTCCGCGGCGGTGCCCAGCGCTTCCGGGCGGACCCGGGACCAGTCGCGCATGATGCTGAGGATGCGCCCGGTGGAGCGGCTGGTCACGATCGCGCCTCCTCCACCGCCGTCGCGGTCCAGCGTCGTGACGCCCTCGGGGCCGCTCAGCGTGACGCGCGCCAGGTCGTCCGCCCGGCCCTCCTCGACGGGGACCGCAAACAGGAAGCCCGCCCCCCCGTGGTCGATCCTGTCCGGCGTGAAGCTCAACGAGAACATGCGTCCTCCGGCCGCGTCGATCCCTTCCAGCCGGTACGGGCCCGGTGATGTCGGAAGCTTCACCGGAGTTTCCCACTCGAAGACGGGTTCCAGGCGGAGCTCCCCGTCCTGAACTCTGCCCCACAGCAGCAGCGTCTTCTCGACTGCCCTTCCTTCTGCGGCGGCGGTTGGCGCCGGTGGAAGCCCCATCCTGTACTCGAGGGCCTTCGTGAAGCTGAAGTCGCTGGCCCACGGCGGGTCGCAATAGGACATGAAGTCCCGGTAGCGAGCCGGACTGATCAGCCTGCCGAAGTCGCCTCCCGTGCTGAAGTCGACGCCCCAGACGCCCGTGTACGCGTCGGTGTAGGGGTAGTCCGGATCGGGCCCGCCCGCTCCGCAACCCGGAGCGTGCCGGAGGCTGAGGTTGTGGCCCAGCTCGTGGGCCAGCGTGCTGCCGAAGGGTACGTCGCCGCGATAGACCCCCTGAACGTGCGACAGGGTCAGGGCGGCCCATCCGCCGATGTACGCGATGCCCGAAAAGCCCCAGGAGAAGGGATAGCGCGAGGCCGGCCAGGCCAGGATGCCGTGGTAGTACTCATTGGTGGCACCTGCTTCGATGAACCTGAGCAGGTGGATTTCGTCGAGAAGTCCGATTCCTCCCTCCTCCACCGTGTCGGCCTGCGTCGTGTAGGGCTCACGCACGCTGATATTCAACTCGGAGAGCGGCAGCAGAGCCTGAGTCTCCTGCAGCGCCGGGTGGGAGTTGCCTGCGCCAATGTCCTTCACCAGCGCGCCCACCGCCGCGTTGTCGCCCCTGCTCACGTCTGCATACAGCGCGACCGGGACGAGCGTCACGTCCAAGCTGGGCAACGCGCGCACGTCCAGCTCCTCTCGACCCGTTGCCGGAATTCGCATCTCGCTGCCCGCGAGCGTCGACAAGGTGCTGTCCGGGTCGATCTCGACCACCATCTCCAGGCCGGGCTGCACGACGGAATCGGGGATCATGGCGTTGAAGGAGGCGTTCAGGCTGCTCTCGTCCACTCTCCTGGGAAGGCCGGATGGCGGGGTCAGCTCGGCAACGTGGATCTCCTCGTCGTCGAGATAGAAGGTGGCCCGAGCGGAAGGACGGTACGAGTTCAGAAAGTCGGCGGTCACGAAGACCCGAAGCAGCGCCTCGCGGTCCGCGACCAGCGGCACCTTGCCGGCGTAGGACTGGGTAGCCTGGACGAGATAGCCGGCTTGCGCCTCCACCTTCAGATCCGGCGGGTTGACCAGCACCAGCGGGTCGCCGGCGACGGGAGTGATGCCCTCGAAACAGAGGAAGCCTTCGCAATCGTCCTCAGGCGTGGCCGGGAGGGAGTCGAACTGGATGTACTGCGAGACGCTCCCTTCCCGGCGGGTAACGGTAACCAGTCGGCTGAGGGTATCTCCCGCGGCGATCGAGACCACCGTCGAGCGCGGCTCGCCCCCGCGGGCGCCGAACACCAGGCGCATGTCGAACGGGGCGCCCTCCCGGACCGCGATCGCGATCTCTGCGGGTCCCTCTGCCAACGGGTCCTCGTTGTCCGTTCTCACGGCTTCCAGGGTAAGCGGGAAGGGATCGGTCAGATTGTCCTCCAGCCAGATGACCTCGAGTCCCGACATGCCTGCGAACAGTCCGCGGGGCAACTCCGTCAGCGAGTTCGCATACGCCGAGAGCAACTCCAGGTCGAGCGTGCCGTCGAAAACTCCCTCCGGCAATGCGGTCAGCCCGTTCCCCTGCATCCAGAGCGTGTCCAGGCTGGCGAGGTCGTCGAACACACCGCTCGGCACCTCGGCGACGCGGTTGCGCGAAAAGCTGAGATAGTCGAGTTCCGAGAGGCCATCGAATACTCCCTCCGGGAGCTCTGTGAGCCGATTCACGGTCATGCTCAACCTGTCGAGGGCGGCGAGGTTGGCGAACACGCTGTCGGGCAGTGCGGTCAGTCGGTTCCCTCCGAAGAACAGCTCCTTGAGTTCGGTGAGGTTGTCGAAGACGCCGTCGGGCAGGGTTCCCAGCCGGTTGCTGGTGAAGAACAGTTCCGTGACGCTGGTGATGTTGTCGAAGACTCCGTCGGGCAACGCGGTCAGGCGGTTTCCGGAAAGCGTCATGTACTCCAGGCTGGTCAGGTCATCGAAAGCGCCCTCCGGCAACGCGGAAAGTCGGTTGCCCGACAATCTGAGCGCCTTGAGTGCGGCGAGGTTGTCGAAGACGCCGTCGGGCAATGTTTCAAGTTCGTTGCCACCCAGCCAGAGGGTGTCCAGAGCCGTCATGTCGGCGAAGATTCCCTCGGGCACGGTGGTCAGCCAGTTGGATTGCAGGTAGAGCTTCTTGAGAGCAGTGAACCCGCTGAAGCTGCTGTCGGGCAGTGCGGTCAGCGCGTTGCCCGAAAGATCGAGGTATTCCAGCCCGGTGAGCGTTGCGAAGACGCCTTCCGGGAGCGATGCCAGCAGGTTCTCCTCGAGATTCAGGGTGTCGAGGTTCGCGACATCGGCGAAGACGCTATCCGGAAGCCCTCTCAGGAAGTTATGGCTGAGATCCAGGAACACGAGGCCGCTCAGCCCCTCGAAATCACCATTCTTGAGGGAGATGATGCGCTCGTCCTCGCCGTCGGCTCCAGCCATGTCCATGAACACCGTGCCGGTCCCGGCGGGACCGGATGGCCGGGACTCGCATGAGGTCGACGCGCCGCCGCGCTGGAATTCATCCGTGATCGCTTCCGCGCAATCGGCACCCGACGCCGAAGTGGTGTCCTGGTGCGGACCACTGACGTCAAGGCGCCTGAGGCGCGCCAACAGTCCCGCGCTCACCTGTGCGCATTCCGTGCGGTTCGTCGCGGCCATGAGCGCGTCGCGAACCTGCGGAGTCCGGCCGCAGACGCCGTCGGTCGACGAGCTGTTGACCGATGCCTGAACCACGGCGCTCAGGTCTCCCGCCACAACCCTGATCGAGGCCGTTCCCCGGGCGACCGCCGTCGCCAGGCCATCCTGGTTCACGGAGATGACCGATGCGTTTTCGCTCGACCACGTGAACGGGGCGGGGAAGGCATTGCCGTGCTGGTCCAGCACGGTCACCGTGAGTTCCGCCGTCTCACCGGGAATACCGAGCTCGACCGTGGCCGGGGAGACCGAGAGCGAAGCCGCGCGCGGTGGCTCCGGTTCCGTGACGTCCTGGACGTCGCCACACGCCGTCAATGTCAGGAGGACAAAAACGATGACGACTTTCTTCGGAAAATACTGAAACAGGCTCATGGTACATTCGCCTCGATTCATCAGGTGTCGCACGCCACTCCTGGTGGAGCCTTCAATGGGCGGACATCTGCAGGATGGCTCCCTGCATTCTGCCCAGGGGGGATCGACGATACCTGAATTCTCGACACCGACGCAAGGGGCGCCGGCTTGCCGTGACGGGCCGCCTGAGGCATCCTTTCGCGGCGGCACTGCGGGTGCATGAGCCTGACCGAATGGCCGGCGAGACGCTTCGACAGGGACGACGGAAGACCCATGGGCATTCGTGACTCGATCGCAGACGAAATCCAGTGCTCGCGCTGCGGTGAACTCCGCGATCGCAGCGATGTCGACCGCCTTCTGTGGTGCGTCGGCTGTCGCGCCCGCGCCCGGCTGATCGCCGCCCGCAGGGCTCGCATTGCCGCGACGGTGCTGGCGGCGATCGTCGCGGGCTACATCTGGGGCATCATCCGCCCGACCGACGTGGTGATCGGCGGCTGGATCGCCACCGTCATCGCGGCCTACTGGATCGGGGGCAGGCTGGCCCGCGAGATCTTCTACGGCATCGAGCGCTCCAACAGGAAGCGCTATCCCGGCAGCACCGGCTGAGCCCGCGAGGCGCCTCTTCGCCCTGACGGACGCAGGGGGAGGGGACGATCTCCGTGTCCGCCTCGTTTTCCGTTAGCTTCCCTGCGCATCTTCAGGACCGTCGGCGACAGGGGCACCCTCATGGCGGAAAAATTTCAGGGTTTCGACTTCTACGATCTGGACTCCGCGCTCAGCGAGGAGGAGCGGATGATCCGGGACGCCATCCGCGAGTGGGTGGAGGAAGAGGTCATTCCGATCATCGGCGAAGCCTACTACGAACGCAGGTTCCCCCGCTCGCTCATCCCCGGGCTGGGCGAGCTCGGGGTCCTGGGGGCCAACCTGCCGGAGGAGTACGGCTGCGCCGGCCTCAACAACGTCGCTTACGGGCTCATCATGCAGGAACTCGAGCGCGGGGACTCGGGGCTGCGCTCGTTCGTGTCGGTGCAGGGCGCGCTGGTCATGTACCCCATCCATGCCTTCGGCTCGGAGGAGCACCGCCGCGAGTGGCTCCCCCGGCTTGCCTCGGCGGATGCCATCGGGTGCTTCGGCCTCACCGAGCCCGACTACGGCTCCAATCCCGGCGGAATGATCACCACCGCGAAGAAGACCGCCGACGGCTGGGTGCTCAACGGCACCAAGATGTGGATCACCAACGGCTCCATGGCCGATGTCGCGGTCATCTGGGCGCAGACCGACGCGCCCGACAACCCCAGGGGCATCCGCGGATTCGTCGTCCCAACCGACACCCCCGGATTCACCGCTCGCGACCAGACCGGGAAGCTCTCGCTGCTCGCTTCGGACACCAGCGAGCTCGCGCTGCAGGACGTGCACGTTCCGGACGACGCACTCATGCCGGGCAGCACGGGTCTCAAGAGCCCGCTCATGTGCCTTACCCAGGCGCGCTACGGGATCGCGTGGGGCGTGGTGGGCGCCGCCATGGCCTGCTTCCACGAGGCGCTCGGCTACAGCACGCAGCGGGTCATGTTCGACACCGTGATCGGCGCCAAGCAGATCCAGCAGGTGCGCATCGCGGACATGCTCACCGGCATCACCCAGGGCCAGCTGCTGGCACTGCAGGTCGGCCGCCTGAAGGACGAGGGCAAAGCCACACCGCAGCAGATATCGCTGGCCAAGCGGGCCAACTGCCACATGGCCTGCGAGGTGGCGCGGGAGGCCCGGCGGCTGCTGGGCGCCAACGGCATCCTGGTGGAGTATTCGGCCATGCGCCACATGGCCAACCTCGAGTCGGTCTACACCTACGAGGGCACGCACGACATCCACTCCCTCATCCTGGGGCAGGCGATGACCGGGCTGTCCGCCTTCTGACCTTGACCCCTCACCCGCCGCGCCGCAGGTTAGCTGCCCGGCGTGACATTGCCCGCCTCGCTAGCTCAACTGGTAGAGCAACTGACTCTTAATCAGTAGGTTCGGGGTTCGAGTCCCTGGCGGGGCATTGCCGGCAACCGGAGAACCACAATGCTCGCACTTCTGCCCGATCCCTGTCGGTGGGCATCCGGTCGCCTTCTCGCCCTCAGCCTGTTCATCCTCGCCGCGTCCGGGTGTGGAACCCGGGACGAGGCGCAAGGTGCAGCCGGCGCGGCCGATTCCCCGGCGGCGCAGCTGGTCGAGCGCTCGATCGCCTTCCACGACCCCGAGGGAATCTGGGGCTCGCGAGCCATCGACATGGCCTGGTTCGGCACCGGTTCCGATGGCGGCGAGCGCGTGTCCGTGGAGCTCCGTTTTGGCGCCGATGAGCGCGACTTTGCTCTCTCCGGCCGATACGCCGGTTCGAGTATCGAATACGAGGTTGCGGGCGAGGTCTGGGCCGCCACCGTGGACGGCGAGAGTTCGCCGGACGAGGAGACGCTCGCTCGAATGCGGCTCGACCGCGAAGACGGCGTTTTCTGGCGCAGCTACTACGGCTTTCTGGCCGGCCTGCCCATGAAGATCGCGGATCCCGGTGCCCGTCTGGATCCGGAGGTGGCCGAGACGACGTTCGAAGGGCGGGATGTCCAGGCGGTGCGGGTGACCTACGATCCCGAGGTGGGCGGCGACACCTGGTACTTCTACTTCGATGCGGACACCGCGGAACTCGTGGGCTGCCGCTTCTACCACGACGAGCGCGCCAACGACGGAGAGTACATCACCTTCGAGGGGCTGGCCGCAGGGGACGGCCTGCGCCTCCCGCGCTACCGCGAGTGGTACACCAACGCCGGCGACCGCTTTCTCGGCTCGGACGAAATCCGCTCCGTCACCGTCAACTGACCCGCAGGCCCCGGCCCCTCGTCAGGAGCCGCGCGGTCTTGGTCCCGTATTACATCCGTATTACATCGAGAACACCGATCTCCCCCGCGAGAACGTCTCCAGGATCGGGATGAACTCCAGGTTCGCCGGGTCCGCGGTCAGCGGATTCTCGTCCAGGATCACCAGGTCGGCCTGCTTGCCGACCGTGATCGAGCCCTTGGTGTCCTCCTCGAAGTACTGGTAGGCGCCTCCGAGCGTTACCGCGTGCAGCGCCTGCATCACGGTCAGCCGCTGATGCGGTCCCAGGATGTGCCCGCTGCGGGTCTTGCGGTTCACCGCGATCGACACCAGGCGCATCATGTGCGGCGGGACCACGGAGGCGTCGTTGTGGATGGTGAAGTTCACCCCCCGTTCCAGGGCCCAGCCCATAGGGCTGGTGTTGTTGCCCCGGTACTCGCCGAAGCTGATCCGGTGCCAGTCGCCCCAGAAGAAGGCGTGCGCCGCGAAGAACGAGGGAACGATGTTCAGGACGGCGGCACGATCCAGCTGGTCGTCGCGCATGAGCTGTGCGTGGATGATGACGGAGCGGTGGTCGGGCATGGGATCCATGTCCGCAACCGCCTCGTCTACCCCGTCGATCATCAGGTCCATGGCCGCGTCGCCGTTGGCGTGCACGATGATCGGAATGCCTCCGCGGATGAGTTCGGCGGCGGCCGCCTTGTACGCGTCGGGGATCATGACGCCGTAGGCCACGTAATCCGGTGGGGCGCCGGGGGGGCCTTCCTCGTAGGGGATCGTGACCCATGCCGTGCGGCCCTGCGGGGAGCCGTCGAGCATCAGCTTCACCCCGCCGACCCGGAAGCCGCCCTGGTAGCCGCGCGTGTAGCCTATGCTCGCCAGGTCCGTGGGCGTCTCGTTGAAGCGCGCGAAAGCCGCGACATCCGCCTTGAAGGGCTCGCGGTTCGCGGCCGCCTGGAACGCCTCGGCCTGCGCCGGGCCGGTCCCGCCGTCCTGGATGGTGGTCGTGCCGTGGCTCAGGTAGATGTCGATCGACCGGCGAATCAGGTCGTCCAGCTCCTCGCCCGACGGGGTGGCGCGCCGATCGAACGCGAGCAGTCCGCGGGCGGTTTCCTCGAGCACCCCGTTGGGCTCCATCGAGCCCTCCATGCGCCGCACATGGCCGCCGGGCGGATCGGGCGTGTCGGCGGTGATGTTGCTGGCCGCGAGCGTGGCGGAGTTGGTTGTGGTCAGGTGCCCCGACACGTGGGTGAGGATGATGGGATGTTCGGTCGACGCGCGGTCGAGGTCCTCGCGCGTGGGATGCCGGCCCTCCTCCAGCAGCGAGTCGTCGTAACCGCGCCCGGTCACCACCTCGCCGGGGGGGATGTCGTGCTCGTCGATCCACGCGCGCACCTTGCGCACGATGTCGTCGATGTTGTTTACGTCACCCACCGGCGGCGGGTGCAGCCCCAGGGAGGTCTGGTCGCGCCCCGCGCCCAGGAAGTGGCCGTGCGAGTCGATGAAGCCGGGCAGGAGGGCGTTGTCGCCCAGGTCCACCACCCGGGTCGATGGCCCCTGAAGCGCCATCACGTCGTCCATGGATCCGGCCGCCACGATGGTCTCCCCGCGAACCGCGACCGCCTCCACGGCGGGCTGCTGCGGATCCATGGTGACGATGTTGTCGCCGTGGAAGATCGTGTCGGCGGGGTCGGCTTGCGGAGCACAGCCCGCGAGCCCGACGGAAAGGGTAACTGCGAAAACGGCGAGGGCGTGACGGGACCTGCGCATGATTCCCTCCGGGCCTGCTTGAGACGGACTCCGCCACCGTACGCCGGTGCGTCATGCCGCGTCAAGCCTGAGCGCGCGCGCGATACCCGCGAGCGCCTTGCCAGCGGCGGCGGCACGCGCCTACTTACTTGACACGGATTCCCGGGAACGCCCAACACGGCGAGGCTGCACATGGCAAAGAGAACGATGACCCCCTCCGAGGCGCTGGTGGAGACGCTGGTCGCCGAGGGTGTCACTGACGTCTTCGGGCTGGTGGGATCGGCGTTCATGGACGCCCTGGACCTGTTCCCGGACGCGGGGATCCGCTTCATCCCGGTGGCCCACGAGCAGGCCGCCGCGCACGCCGCCGACGGCCTGGCCCGGGTCACGGGGCGACCCCAGGCCTGCATCGCCCAGAACGGGCCAGGCGCCGCCAACTTCGTCTCCGCGATCGCGGCGGCGTTCTGGGCGCACTCCCCGGTCGTGGCCATCACGCCCGAAACCGGCTCGCTGGGCATCGGCACCGGCGGCTTCCAGGAGCTGGACCAGATGCCGATGTTCGAGGCGCAGACCGTCTTCCAGGTGCGCGTCAACCGTCCCGAGCGCATGGGGGAACTGGCGCGCCGCTGCTTCTACAGGGCCAAGCTGGAACTGGGCCCGACCCACCTGAACATCCCCCGCGACTACTTCTACGGGGACATCGAGGACCAGATCTTCGCGACCCCCACGCTCGGAGCCGGGCGCCCCCCCCGGGCCGACATCGAAAAGGCGGTCGGCATCCTGAAGGAGGCCCGCTATCCGGTCATCGTCTCGGGAGGCGGCGTAAGCCAGGGCGACGCCGTGGAAGAGGTAAGGGCGCTGGCCGCGCACCTGAGCGCGCCGGTGGTCAACACCTACCTGCACAACGCCCCCTTCCCCTACACCCTCGAGCTGGGGTGCGGCCCCATCGGCTACTGCGGGTCCAAGGCGGCGATGCGCACCATCGCCAAGGCCGACGTGGTGCTGGCGCTGGGGACGCGGCTCGGCGTCTTCGGCCTTCTGCCCCAGTACGACATGACCTACTGGCCGGAGGACGCAACCCTCATCCAGGTGGACCGGGATGCCAGGCAGTGGGGCATGAGCAAGATCCCGGCCCTCTTCTCCGTCGCGGACGTCGGGGAGTACGCCGCGGAGCTGCTGGAGGAGCTGCGGGGCGCGCTGCCGAGCCCGGGGAGGAACGAGGAGCGCATCGCGGACGTCGCGCGCGAAAAGCGGGCCTGGGACGACGAACTCGAGGCCTGGTCCTCCTCCACCGACAGCTTCATGCATCCGCGCCGCTTCCTGTGGGAGTTCACGCGCGCGCTCCCCGGGGACGCGCTGGTCACGACGGACATCGGCAACACCTGCTCGATCAGCAACGGGTACCTCAGGTTCGACGGCCCCCGGCAGCATCTCGCCGCGCTGACCTGGGGGAACTGCGGCTTCGCCTACGGGGCCGCCCTGGGCGCGAAGGTCGGCAACCGCGGCGCGCCGGTCTTCGCCATTCAGGGAGACGGCGCCTGGGGCATCAGCGGGCTGAGCGAGGTCATGACCGCGGTGCGCGAGGACATCCCGGTCATCGCCGTCGTCATCAACAACCACGAATGGGGCGCCGAGAAGAAGAACCAGATCGACTTCTACGACAACCGCTTCGTCGGCACCAACCTGCGCGCCAATCCGGACTTCGCCGAGGTGGCCGAGGCGATGGGGGCGAAGGGCTACCGGGTCGAAGACTACCGCGACGTGAAGGACGTGGCGCGCGACGCCATCGCCAGCGGCCGGCCCTGCGTCATCAACGCGGTGGTGGAAGGCGGCGCGAAGGTGCTCGCCGAGCCCTTCCGCCGGGACGCGCTGGCGATGCCGACCCGTCATCTGCAGAAGTACGCACACCTGAGCCTGGACTAGCCGCCCATACCGGAGGAAACCACATGTCCGACACCCAGGCGCTGCTGGCCGACTACGACGTCCAGGACGTCATCGAGAAGGACAGGAAGCACCTCTGGCACCATCTGTTTCAGCACAGCGTCTTCGAGACCCAGGATCCGCAGGTCTTCGTCGAGGGCGAGGGGGCGCGGGTCCGGGACATCCACGGGAACGAGTATCTCGACGGCGCCTCGGGCGGCGTCTGGTGCGTCAACGTGGGCCACGGGCGCGAGAGCATCGCGAGGGTGGTCTACGAGCAGTTGATGCGCCTGCCCTACTATGCCGGCGTGGTCGGCACCGTCCCCGCGGCCCAGTACGCGAGCGCGCTGGCGGAATGGCTGCCGGAGCTGGACCATGTCTACTTCGCCAACAGCGGCTCGGAGGCCAACGAGAAGGCGATCAAGATGGTTCGCCAGATCGCGCACCTGAACGGGACCGGGAAGTACAAGGTCCTCTACCGGGACCGGGACTATCACGGAACCACCATCGGCTGCCTGGCGGCGAGCGGACAGGAGGAGCGCAAGGAGGCCTACGGGCCGTTCCCCGACGGGTTCGCGGGGATCCCTCACGCGATGTGCTACCGCTGTCCCTTCGGCAAGACCTGGCCGGACTGCAACATCGAGTGCGCGCGCGCCCTGGGGGATGCCATCGAGGCGGAGGGACCCGACACGGTGGGCGGGGTCATTCTCGAACCCATCACGGCGGGCGGGGGCGTCATTCCGCCGGTGGACGAATACTACACGATTGTTCGCGAGGTATGCGACGAATACGGTGTGATTCTGATCATCGACGAAGTCGTATGCGGATTCGGGCGCACCGGCACCATGTTCGGGTACGAGCACTACGATTTCGTGCCCGACATCGTCACCATGGCCAAGGGCATGGCCAGCTCCTACGCACCCATCTCGGCGGCGGCCGTGCGCGGGGAGGTGTTCGACACCTTCCTCGAGGACCCGAGCGAGAAGTACCACTACTTCCGGGACATCAGCACCTACGGCGGATGCACCGCGGGCTTCGCCGCCGCCCTCGAGAACCTGCGCATCATCGAGGAAGAGGATCTGATCGAGAACAGCCGCGTGATGGGGGCGTACCTGCTGGACCGCCTGCGCGAGCTGTCCGACCATCCGAACGTGGGCGACGTGCGCGGCAGGGGCCTGTTCGCCGGCGTGGAGCTGGTCGAGGACAAGAGTTCGAAGACGCCCGCGAGCGAGGACGTGATGATGGCGGTGGTGAAGAAGGCCGCCGAGGAGGGCGTCCTGGTGGGCAAGACCACGCGCAGCGTCCCCGGGCTGAACAACACCGTCAACATGGCCCCGCCTCTCATCGTCACCAAGGCGGACGTGGACGAGCTGGTGGATGCCGTGCAGGCCGGGATCGAACACGGGTGCCGGGACCTTTGAGAGGAATCCCGGGCCGAGGCAGCATCGGGCCTGTGATCGCCGGTGCAACAGACGGACCAATGGACGGGAGAAGCCGACGATGAACCGGACACGCCAGCCCCAGGGCCTGCTTCAAGCCGCAACCGTCCTGATAGCCGCCGGAGTGGCCGCGTGCGCCATGCCGGCGCCGGTGCTCGAAGCCGACACGATCTACCTGAACGGGCAGATCGTCACGATGGACGCGGAGGCGCGCACCGTGGAGGCCGTGGCGGTGCGCGGCGATGAGATCGTCGGGGTGGGAAGCAGCGTCGAAATCGGGCTGATGGCCGGTCCCGGCACCCGCGTCGTCGACCTGGAGGGCCGGACCATGACACCCGGCTTCTACGCCCCCCACGACCACTTTCCGTGGGCGGGCGCCATTGCGGTCACCACGGTGAACCTCAACAGCCCGCCCATGGGGCCGGTGCAGAACATCGATGGCCTGGTGGATGCGCTCAGGGAGAAGGCCGCCGAGACCCCGGCGGGCGACTGGATCCAGGGGTGGGGCTACGACGACACCCTGATTGAGGACCAGCGCCACCCCAACCGCCACGACCTCGACCGGGTGTCGACCGAGCACCCCATCTACATCAGCCACACCTCCGGCCACCTGGGCGTGGCCAACACCATGGCGCTCGGCATGGCGCGCATCACCGCCGACACGCAGCCACCCCCCGGCGGCGTGATCCGCCACGAAGCCGACACCGGCGAGCCGGACGGGGTGCTCGAGGAGACGGCCGCCTGGATGGTGATGGGCATCGTGCCGCCCGCGACCGTCGAACAGAAGCTGGAAGGCTTCAGGCGCGCCGTGCAGATCTACGTGGAGCAGGGCGTGACCACCACCGTCATCACCGGGGGGACGGCCGAAAACGTCATCGACCTGCAGATGGCCCGGCGGGAGGGCCTCCTCGCGCTCCGGGTCGTGACCATGGTGAGCAAGGCCGCCCCCGGATTCCCGTCACCGGCGGAGGCGGGCGGCTTCGTCTCCGGCTTCGGCGACAATCGTCTGAAGCTGGGAGGCATCAAGATCGTCCAGGACGGCTCCAATCAGGGCTTCACCGGCTACTTCACCGAACCGTACCACACGCCCTTCAACGGCGATCCCGAGTGGCGCGGCTACCCCGCCCGCAGCCGGGAGGACCTCACGGCCATGGTGAAGGGGCTTCACCGGGCCGGCTACCAGATCGCCATCCACGGGAACGGCGACGCCGCCATCGACGACATCATCCATGCCTTCCGCGAAGCCCAGCGCGACTTTCCGCGCGAGGACGCGCGCCACCGCATCGAGCACTGCCAGATGGTGCGCAAGGACCAGCTCGACGAGATCGCCGAACTGGGCATCACGCCGTCGTTCTTCGTGGGGCACGTGTTCTACTGGGGCGACCGGCACCGCGACATCTTCATGGGCCCGGAGCGCGCCGCGGGGATCAGTCCGCTCAAGTCGTCCATCGACCGGGGCATCCGCTTCACGGTGCACGACGACACCCCGGTGACGCCGGTGGATCCGCTGCAGCTCATCTGGGTGTCGGTAAACCGCCTGACCCGCAGCGACCAGGTGCTCGGACCCGAGGAGCGGGTCTCGCCGCTGGAGGCGATGCGGGCGATGACCACCGACGCCGCCTGGCAGAACTTCGAGGAGGACATCAAGGGGTCGATCGAGCCGGGCAAACTGGCGGATCTGGTCATCCTGTCCGACAACCCGCTCACCGTGGATCCTCTCGCCATCCGCGAGATCGAGGTGCTGGAGACCATCGTCGGAGGAGAGACGGTCTACCTGCGCGGGGATTGACCGTACTGGCGGGAGTCCACCCTCACGACTCCTCCGGAGCGCCTTCCCGGGCTCGTTTGTCCCGCGGCGCGTAAGCGAGCCCGGGGCAGCGGTTTGCGAAGGGAGAGCCCAGTCCCCACAATCAGAGAACGCTCGCCTCCCCAACCCCCCGCACGTCGAAGTGCATCCGTAAGCCCGCGCATGGGAGGAAGAACGCGTCGGGGCGGCGAGATTGGCTTTCCGCCGCGCCTCGTGGGCCCGGAATCCGGCATCGACCACGGGTTCCGACCACGCCGCCGGGAAGCGGACGCTTCCGGCCGCTTCCCGGGCTGCGACCCGCCTGGCCGGTCCCACCGGAACCGCAATCGGAGTCCCCTGACTCCGGGGAGGTTGCTGTGAAACCGTTCATCGTTCTGCTTCTCCTGTTCGCCGGCCTCGCTCCGGCGACCGCCGCCCAATCCGTCTCGTTCGACCCGCAGCCGACGCTGGTCCTGGAGGTGGCCCCCGCCGAAGTGGACGCGCGTCCTGTCCCCGTGCAGGGCACCGTCACCGGGACGGTCACCGATGCGGGAACCGGGCAGCCCATCGCGGCGGTGCAGATGTCCGTCGTGGGCACCGGTCTGGGCGGGCTTACCAACGCGGATGGCCGCTACCTGATCGCCAACGTGCCCGATGGGCCGCAGACCCTGCGCGCGGAGCGGGTGGGCTATGCGACCGTCGACGTGGCGGTCACGATCGCGGCCGACCAGACGCTCGTGCAGGACTTTCTCCTCTCCGAGCAGGCCTTCGCGCTGGACGAAATCGTCGTCACCGGGGTGCCCGGCGGGACCCGCAGGCGCGCCATCGGCAACTCGGTGAGCACCGTCGAGGCCGCGGCCATTACCGAACTGGCGCCGGTCGAGGACGTGCAGACCCTGCTGCGCGGGCGAACCCCCAGCATGAACATGATGGGCGGCGGCATGGTCGGGCAGGGTCCGCGCATGCGCATCAGGGGCGCGTCCACCTTCTCGCTCAACGGCCAGCCCCTCATCTACATCGACGGCGTGCGGGCCAACAACGACGAGACCACCGGCTACACCTTCGGCAACAACGCCGGCGTGCGCTCGATTCTCACCAGCCTCGACCCCGAGCAGATCGAGAGGATCGAGGTGCTCAAGGGCCCGGCGGCGGCGACGCTCTACGGCACGGAGGCCTCGCGCGGCGTCATCAACGTCATCACCAAGCGCGGCCAGGAGGGAGGCGCGCGGGTCGACCTCATGGTCCGGCAGGGCGTGAACTGGATGGCCGACAAGCAGGGCAAGGTGGGGTACGACAACTACTGGACCGACCCGGCCAGCGGGCAGATCCACACCCTGAACATGCTGGACTACCACGACGGCCTCGGCAACGACATCTACACGCCGGGCTCCGTCCAGGCGTACAGCGCCAGCCTGAGCGGCGGCTCCGCGGACACCCGCTACTTCCTTTCGGGGACCTACGCGGACGAGACCGGCATCCTGAACTACAACTGGCAGAAGAAGTTCAACCTGCGCACCAACATCGAGACCGAACTCTCCGACAACCTGGGGCTCGCCGTGAACATGGGGTACACCAACTCACGGGACCGCCTGGTGCGCGACGGCTTCGGAAGCATCACCGAGGGCGTGGAGTTCGGGAGCCCCCGGCTCCTGCCCGAGCACTGGTGCCGCACCAGCAACAACAGCTTCGGCTGCGGACTCCTGCACGGCTACAACCGCTACGACATGCCGGTGCGGGACGAAACCAACTTCAATCACCAGTACCTCAACCGGTTCACCGGCGGCCTGACCTTCAACCACGAGGCGCTCGGCTTCCTCACCACCCGGTTCACCTCGGGCATCGACTTCACCGGCGAGCAGAACGTGGCCTTCCGGGAATACCAGACCAGCGACACCGCGGTGGTGTCGCTCGGCGCGAACAACCGGAGGGGCTTCCGCAACGAGGGGCACTTCACCCACTTCCGCACCACCACCGACTTCTCCACCACCGCCAACCTCAACGTCTCTTCGGCGCTGACGACGTCCACTTCGGTGGGCGTACAGTACTACACGCGCACCACGACCTTCCTCTCGGCCACGGGACAGCAGTTCGCCGGTCCTGGCCTGAGCACCATCACCTCCACCTCGATCCCGGGCGTGCCGGCCAACAACCGCATCTCGGACAACACCCTCGGCACCTACGTCCAGGAGACGCTGGGGTGGAATGACCGCCTCTTCCTGACTGGCGCCGTGCGGGTGGACAACAACAGCGCCTTCGGCAACGACATCCGGTTCGTGACCTATCCGAAGGCGTCGCTCTCGTGGGTGATGAACGAGGAGGGCTGGTTCCAGGACAGCGCACCCGCTTGGCTGAACACCCTGCGGTTTCGCCTGGCCTGGGGGGAATCCGGCGAGCAGCCCGCGTCCTTCTCGGCGCTGCGCACCTGGGCGGCCGTGACCGGTCCCCGGAGCACCGCCGGCGTGACGCCCAACACGGTCGGGAACCCGGACCTGACCGCCGAGGTCGGCCAGGAAACCGAGGTCGGATTCGACGCCGATCTGCTCGACAGTCGCCTGGGGCTCCAGTTCACGTACTACAACAAGCTGACCAGGGGCGCGATTCTCGAACGTGACCTCCCCCCCTCCAGCGGATTCACCGGAGCCCAGTTCGTGAACGCCGGCGAGATCACCAACTCCGGCTTCGAAGTCTCCCTCGACGCCCAGCTCGTCGAGACGTCGAGCCTGAGCTGGGATGTCGGCCTGAACTTCTCCAGCAACAGCTCGGAGATCCTGCAGCTCTCCGGCGAAGCGGGGGACACCAGCATCGTCTTCAACAGCTGGAGCTCGATGGAGCACCGGGTGGGCCATCCGCCCTACAGCTGGTTCGGCGTGGACGTGGTCTCCTCGGACCTCGACGCCAACGGCAACACCGTCAACGCCCAGTGCAGCGACGGACGGGGCGGCACCACCCCCTGCTTCGACGCCGGCGGGACCACCATCGCTCCCCGCGTCTTCCTGGGCCGGGCCATCGCGCCCTACGAGATCTCGCTTACGTCCGACATCGCCGTCGGCAACAACCTGCGCTTCCACGTCCTGATCACCTCCGAGCAGGGCCACAAGCGCTTCGACAACACGCTCCGCCAGCGCTGCCGCCTGTACCGGGTCTGCCGGTCGAACCATCATCCCCAGGAGTGGGATCCGATCATGAAGGCGACGGTCGAGAGCAGCGATCAGATCATCGACTCGTGGGTCAACGACGTGAGCTTCATCCGGCTCAAGGCGGTCTCGATGACCTACGACCTGCCCGAGCAGTACCGCTTCGGCTCGAGCCGCGCCGTCCTCCAGATCGCGGCCCAGCATCTCTTCACGTTGAC
Organism: Gammaproteobacteria bacterium; assembly: GCA_009843625.1. Classification (GTDB taxonomy): domain Bacteria; phylum Gemmatimonadota; class Gemmatimonadetes; order Longimicrobiales; family Gaopeijiaceae; genus BD2-11. The sequence continues at coordinate 23,216 of VYDD01000042.1, forward strand.
GGATTGGACCGCTTCGGACCCCGAGGTGATGTTCTCGAGCGGCGGCAGAGCCTTCATGGCGCAGAACAACCTGCCGTTGCCACAGCAGATCACCGCTTCGGTCCGCTTCAGCTTCTGAGCCCGACAAAGAGGAGAATGTGATCATGCATATCAAGACGATTCCATCGACGACCCGGGCTCTCGCGTGCGCCGCGCTGCTGGCCTTCTCCGCCGCGTGCGACGTGGACAGCCTTCTCGAAGTCACCGACCCCAGCCGCCTGCTCTCGGAGAACGTGGAGATACCCGCCCAGGCAGGGGCTCTGATGAACGGCCTCGAGGCCGACTTTCTGTGCGCCCACGGTGCGTTTCTGGTCGTGACCGCGGACCTGAGCGACGAATACGAAGACACCAACGCCGGCGGCGACAACTGGTCGCTGGACCGCCGCCGCCCCCAGGGCCAGAACGCCTGGGCCGACAACGACTGCACCGGTTTTCTGCCTTCGGGCTACGTCCCCGCGTCGCGCGCGCGATGGGTGGCCGACAACGTCGTGAACCTGCTCGAGAGCTGGAGCGACGCGGAAGTCGCCATGCGCACCCAGCGGCTTGCCAGGGCGTCTCTGCTGGCCGGGTTCAGCCTCTCGATGCTGGGCGCCGCGCACTGCACGATCGCCCTGGACAGCGGTCCGGAAATCACCTCCGTACAGGCCTTCGCCGAGGCGGAGCAGCGGTTCTCGAACGCGCTTCAGCACGCGCAGAGTTCCGGGGCGGGCGACATCGCCAGCGCGGCGCTGGTAGGCCGCGCACGGGTGAAGCTGTACCAGGGGGATGGCCAGGGCGCGGTATCCGACGCCAGGCAGGTCCCCGAGGGCTTCCGCATGGACATCTATCCTTCGGACGCACCCAACCGGCTGAACAACCGCATCTGGGCCACGAACCTGTTCAACTTCAGCTTCGGCGTGGCCCCGTGGACGCGGGAGCTCATGACCGGCGGCGTGCTGGATCCGCGCACCATCACCTACGACACCGGCCAGAACACCGGCTGGGCGCCGGGCAACGTGTGGGGCCAGAGCAAGTACACGTCGGCGAGTTCGCCGATGCCGATTGCCCGCTGGGAGGAAGCGCAGCTGATCATCGCCGAGGTCGTGGGCGGTGACGAGGCCGTCGGCATCATCGACGGGCTGCGCGACGTGCACGGTCTGCCCCACTTCATGGGCATGGGCGAGGCCGAGATTCGCCAGGCGGTCATCGACGAACGGCAGCGCGAGCTGTGGTTCGAGGGGTTCCGGGCGTACGACATTCACCGCCTGAACCTGCCCCTGGTGCCCGCTCCGGGCGAGCCGTACCAGCTGGGCGTCAAGGGTGGGTCGTACGGGGACCAGACCTGCATCCCGATCCCGATCATCGAGACCTTCAACAACCCGACCATCCGGGGAGGAGCGTAGGGTAGGGGACAGCGGCGCCGCGCTTCGTACGAGTCCGGACGCGCACTGATCGTCCTCGGTCGCTGACGACACGGGTCGATGTGACGTTCCTCGACGAGTTGCGGCACCGGGCGGGGAAGCGGCCGAGGCGGGTCGTGTTCCCCGAAGGCGGGGATCCGCGAATCAGCGAGGCGGCGCTGGCCGCGGCCGCCCACGGACTCGCGGATCCCCTGCTGCTGGGTCCCGCCGGCGAGCTGGAGCGCCGGCTCGCCGGCGACCCGCGCTCACGCGCCGTGCGGGTGGTCGACCCGGCCGACCCGGCCCGGGTGGAGCGCCACGCGGCGGTCCTCGGCGGCCTGAAGCGCTTCCGCGACCTCCCCGGCGACGAGTTGCGCCGCCGCGCCGCCGATTCCCTCTACCACGGCGCGCTCATGGTCGGCACCGGCGAAGCCGACGGCGGGGTCGCGGGGGCGGTCTACACCACCGCGGCGGTGATCCGGGCGGGCATCCACTGCGTCGGCCGCGCCGAGGGCGCCACCACCGTCTCCTCCTCGTTCTTCATGGTGGTGCGGCCCTTCCGCGGCCCGGAAGCCGAGGTGCTCACCTTCGCCGACTCGGCCATCGTGCCCGATCCCACGGCCGAGCAGCTCGCCGAGATCGCGGTGGCGTCGTGCCGCGCGCGCCGGCGCATCGTCGGCGACGAGCCCCGGGTTGCCTTCCTGTCCTACTCCACCCGCGGAAGCGCGGAGGGGCCCTCCGTCGACCGGGTGCGGGCTGCGGTGGCCCACTTCCGCAGGATGAGCCCGCACACCGCCGCCGACGGCGAGCTTCAGGCCGACGCCGCCCTCATCGAAGCGGTCGGCCGTCGCAAGACCCCGGACTCCCCGGTGGCGGGAAGGGCGAACGTGCTCATCTTCCCCGATCTGGACGCCGGCAACATCGCCTACAAACTTGTCCAGCGGCTCGCCGGCGCGGAGGCGCTGGGTCCGATCGTTCAGGGGCTCGCGGGCCCCTGGTGCGACCTGTCCCGCGGCGCGTCGGTGGAGGACGCGGTACACGTGGCGTGCATCACATCCCTTCTGGCGGACTGACGCGGTCGGCCCGCCCCCTCACTCCAGGCAAGGACGCCCTCAATGGGTCTTGACGAACGAATCAACGAGTTCATGCAACCCGTTACGGACGCGGTCGCCGGCTTCATCTTCTACGCAGTGCCCATCGCCGGCGCCGACGTGCCCCTCATCGTGGCGTGGCTCATCGCGGGGGGCGTTTTCTTCACCCTGTACCTGCGCTTCATCAACGTGCGCGGCTTCAAGCACGCGCTGGACCTGGTGCGGGGGCGCTACACCGATCCCTCCCAGCCGGGCGAGGTCACCCCCTTCCAGGCGCTCGCGACCGCCGTTTCGGGCACGGTCGGGATCGGGAACATCGCGGGGGTGGCGGTGGCGATTTCCCTGGGC
>VYDD01000141.1 GCA_009843625.1 Gammaproteobacteria bacterium
GTGCTGGTGCTCGAGCGCCGGGGGGTCGTCGGGGGCGCCGCCGCGAGCGATGAGCTCTTTCCCGGCTGCCGGGTCAACGTGGCCGCGCAGGACGCCGGCCTCTTCCAGCGAGAGATCGTCTCCGAACTCGGTCTCGACGCCCGCGAGCTCGAGTGGGTGCATCCGCCCGCGGTAGCCACCTCCCTCACCGGCGGGGGGGAGGCGCTGACGCTCTGGCGCAACCCCGTACGGACCCGCGACGAGATCGCACACCACAGCCCGTCGGACGCGCAGCGCTTTCCGGAGTGGGCCGACTACCTGCGCTCGATGGCGCGCGTGCTGCGGATCGCTCTGGAGCAGCCTCCCCCGATCCTGCACGGGGCTTCTGCCAGGGAACGGCTGCAAATGCTGCGCCCACTGCTTCGGGCGGGCCGGCTCGGGAAGCGCACCGTCGTAGAGCTGCTGCGGGCGCTCCCGCTCTCGGCGCGCGATCTTCTCGACGACTGGTTCGCGAGCGATGCGCTCAAGGGGATGCTCGCCACCAGCGCCCTTCCGGGTGGCCGCCAGGGGCCGAGCGCCATGGGCGGCGCCTTCCGCATGTTCTACCACGCCGCCGGGAGCGAAGCCTGTGGCTTTCGCTCGACCGTCTTCGTCAAGGGCGGCATGGGCGTGCTCTCGGAGGCCCTGGCGGATGCGGCGCGCATGCACGGAGCGGAAGTCCGCACCGGGGCCGACGTGGAGAGCATTCTGGTCGAGGACGGGGTGGCCACCGGGGTGCTGCTGGCTGGCGGAGAAGAGGTCTTCGCCGGCTGCGTGGTGTCGGGCGTCGACCCCCGCAGCACCTTCTTCGGGCTGGTGGGCGCGCCCCGGCTGGGCCCCGAGTTCAACCGCAAGGTGACCAACATCCAGCTCCACGGGACCACCGCTGCCCTGCACCTGCTGCTCGACGGGCTTCCGCCGCTGCCGGAGGCCGCGGACCGCCTGTCCGGGCACACCCTAGTGGCCCCGGACCTGGAGTACCTGGAGCGGGCCGGCGATGACGCCAAGTACGGGCGCTGCTCGGCGCGCCCGCACCTCGACATGGTGGTTCCGACGCTCCACAACCCCGCACTCGCGCCCGCCGGGCGCCATCTGGCCTCCATACAGATCCGCTACGCTCCGTATCGGCTGCGCTCGGGCAGCTGGGAGGACAGCGCAACCCACGACGCCCTGCTCGCCGGCGCGCTCGAAGTGCTCGACGAGTTCCTCCCCCGCCTGCGCGAGCGCGTCGTCGACCACCGCCTGCTTACGCCGCTCGACCTCGAGACCGAACTCGGCCTCACGGGCGGTGACGAATACCACGGACAGATGGGCCTCGACCAACTCCTCTTCATGCGGCCGGTCCCCGGATGGGGCCGGTACCGGACGCCGGTGGAGCGCCTGTTCCTGTGCGGCTCGGGCACCCATCCGGGAGGTGGCGTCACGGGCGGTCCGGGCCGGCTTGCCGCGCGCGAGATCTTGCGCGACGGGAGGCGGGACGCGCCTTTGCGCGGGCAGGATCAACCGTGAACCGAGCAGCCGGCCCGAGCCGCCCGCACCTGACCTGAAATCCACCCGAGGAGCGAACTTCATGTCCCCGACCTTCGACATGGCCCTGATCCAGCGCGGCGCCCGGCTGCGCAGATCGCCCTACTTCGAGGCCACCCTGCGCGCGGGCTGCCGGAGCTATACGGTCTACAACCACATGTTCCTCCCGACCCGGTACGATGACCTGCAGGCCGAGTACGAGAAGCTGCTGACCGGGGTGACGGTATGGGACGTGAGCGTGGAGCGGCAGGTGGAGATCACCGGCCCGGACGCCTTCGAGTTCACCAACCTGCTCACGCCGCGCGACCTCTCCAGGTGCGCCGTCGGGCAGGGCAAGTACGTCCTCATCACCGCCGAGGACGGCGGCATCGTGAACGATCCGGTGCTCCTGCGCCTGGGCGAAAACCACTTCTGGCTGGCGCTGGCCGACAGCGACGTGCTGCTCTGGGCGAAGGGGGTCGCCCTCAACTCGGGGCTCGACGTCGAGCTGTGCGAACCGGATGTTTCGCCCATGCAGGTGCAGGGTCCGAAGTCGAAGGAAGTCATCAGCAGGCTCTTCGGCGACGAAGTGAGCGGGTTGCGTTACTATTGGTTCGCCGACACCGACCTGGACGGCATTCCGGTGGTGGTGACGCGCACCGGCTGGAGCGGCGAGGTCGGTTACGAAATCTACCTGCGGGACGGCAGCCGGGGGATGGAACTCTGGGACCGCGTGATGGAAGCAGGACGCGATCTCGGGATTTGTCCCACCGGACCGTCGGACATCCGCCGCATCGAGGCCGGCATCCTCAACTACGGCATAGACATGACGCTGGAGAACAATCCCTACGAGGTCGGGCTCGGATGGCAGGTGGACCACGACCAGGAGGGCGACTTCATCGGCCGCGAGGCGCTCGCCCGCATCGCGGCGGAAGGCCCCGCGCGCCTGCTGGCCGGAGTCGAAATCGCGGGCGCCCCGCTCGACCTCAACATGACCCGCTGGCCCGTGCATCGGGACGGTTCGGAGATCGGCTTCGTGACCTCCGCGGTGTACTCGCCGCGCCTCGACGGCAACATCGGCTACGCAATGGTGCCGGCGGCGTTCGGAGAGCTGGGAACGCGACTCGGCGTAGCCACCCCCGATGGCGAGCGGGACGCCACGGTCGTGCGCAAGCCCTTCGTGGATCCCGGCAAGCAGATCCCCAAGTCGTGAGGCGGGGCCAAGAGAGTAAACAGTAAATGACAGTCGATTTGTCATGAGATATCAGTCTGTCAGCATGGGATCCGAGATCATCATCAGCGAGGAAGAGACTTGAGCGACAGCGAGGGGACCGTGGCGAAGCGTCCGACGGTGCTCGGGCACTTCGCCAACTATCGTTTCACGGCGCGCTTCTGGGAGATGGACGGGGCGGCCCGACGGGCTCGAGCCCGTGCCTGGTTCGACGATGTGCGGGGCGCCGCGGACCTGGCCCATCCCTATCTGCTGCAAGGCCTCGAAGCCGGAGCCGACGTGCTGGTGTGGAGTTCGGTGCGCGCGGAAGAGGATGAGGCAGGCGCGCGCTATTTCATGCGTCGGGCCAAGGCTGAGGGCCCGAACCGGGACATCGTCGAGCCGGTCAGCACGCTCTGGGGTTACACGCGCCCCTCGGAGTACAGCAAGGCGCGGTCGGCCCAGGAGGTCGATTCCTTCGCCGAGGAGCGCAGGCGGTATCTGGTCGTCTATCCGTTCACCAAGACGGCGGACTGGTATCTTTTCGGGCGTGAGACGCGCCAGGGGATGATGAACGAGCACATTCGCATCGGGAAGCAGTTCCGGCGCATCAAGCAGTTGCTGCTGTATTCGTTCGGGCTCCAGGATCAGGAATTCGTGGTCGTTTACGAGATGGACGATCTGCGGCTGTTTTCCCGGCTCGTGCATGAGCTGCGGAGTACCGAGGGCAGGCGCTACACGGCGAGCGACGCGCCGCTGCACACGGGGATCTTCGCGAGTCCCGAAGAGTGGCTGGATACGCTGGGTTAGCGTGACTCGACGCAGGGGGACGGGGCGATAG
>VYDD01000383.1:0-275 GCA_009843625.1 Gammaproteobacteria bacterium
GTCTCCCGGGTGATCCACGCACCGGCAGAGGAGGTCTACCGCGCCATGCAACGGATCCTCCCGGAAGACCCGTTCCGCCTGAGCCTTGTCGATCAACACGGAGGCGATCCGCTGGATGGGGGCGTGCTGGTTTTCAAGGTGCCTGCATACTTGGCGACCCTCGGAGATCAGTCGTTCGCGTACGAGATGGCGTGGGTCGACCTCAAGCAACTGCTTTTCAGCCTCCGGCGCGTGAACACCGATCCGCCCGAGACCGAGTTGCCCGTGCGCGGGAG
>VYDD01000383.1:285-3574 GCA_009843625.1 Gammaproteobacteria bacterium
CCGTGCCGGTGATCGGGGTTCACAGCCACAAGCTCAATTTGTGGGTCGGGGGCGGATTCTCCGCGCTGGTCGCGTCGTCGAGCGGTGTCGGTGGCGCCTTTGCCGCCGCGGGCGCGGCCGCCGCCCTCGGGCTCGGGGGTATCGCGGCCGGTGCGGCGGTATTGGGCTTCCTTGCCGGTGGATCGGCGGTCGGCGGGCTGGCGACTCTGGGATGGCGCGCGCTGTATCGTTACGCGTTGCGTCGCGGGGAGAAGACGATCGGCAACCTGCTCGGCTCGATAGCCGTCGACATCGAGACCGGTGGAGGCTTCTCAAGCCCGCGGTTCTGAGATCCCTCGGCGACACCATGCGAGATGGAAGGTCGAGTATCCGGGTGCCGGACTCCCGTCGCTCCCGGCCGACGGATTACGCTAATCAGCCGTGCCGGAGTCGGTTGCGGATGAAACGCGTGATGCACTAGAGTAGTGTGCGCAGGTCTTCGATCTTGCTCGTGCAGCGCCGGAGAGTACATGTCTACGTTCGTGTTGGTTCGTCGTGTCCAGACATCGGACACCCAGGCGTGCGGACCTCTCACAGCACTTCCTGCGGAGCAGGGCACTTGCCGCTAGCCTGATCGCCCAGGCTCCCCTCTCACGCGAGGATCTGGTTGTCGAGATCGGGCCGGGCCGTGGTATTCTCACTCGAGAACTGGCGCGTCGATGCCGTGAGGTCGTCGCCGTAGAGTTCGACGGAGCACTGTCCGAGGCGCTTCGCACGCGCTTCCTGACTGACACCCGTGTCACGATTGTCAGGTCCGACTTTCTGCGCTTTCGGCTGCCCGATGTCCCCTACAAGGTCCTGGGGAACATTCCGTTCAATCGGACTGCCGCAATCGTCCGGCGGCTTGTCCAGGCTGATTCTCGGCCGCAGGACGCCTACCTCGTGGTCCAGCGGGAAGCGGCGGAGCGGTTTGCGGGAACGCCCCATTCGCGAGAAACCCTGTCCTCGCTGCTGCTCAAGCCGTGGTGGCAGATCGAGATCGCGCGGCGCTTTCGCCGTACCGACTTCGATCCACCTCCCGGTGTTGACGCCGTCGCGCTCTGGCTCGCCCGGCGAACAAGACCGGTTGTGGACCGATTCCAGGCGGTGGACTACCGGCGCTTCATCCGGAGCTGCTTCGGTCGCGACGGCCGCTCGATCACGCGGTGGCTGCGACCCGGATTCACGCGAACGCAGATCTACCGCCTGAGCCGGGATCTCAGGTTCGATCCTTCGGGACCACCCCGCGGCCTCACCTTCGACCAGTGGCTCGCGTTGTTCAGGTTCTGGAGGCTGACTCGGTCGTAGGCGCCGATGCCTCGGCGGACAACCGAGCGCGGCGGTCAGGGCGTCTGACTACAGGATGATCGGCGATAGCACCGCCACCAACGGGCGTGATTCTGCAGATCCCGGCCCGCCAGACGGACCTGCACGTGAGGCCACCCCGACATGGTTGATCGAACCCGACTTCGAGGAGGTCTACGCGGTCGCGTGTTGCTGGGAGTCGGCCTGACGATCACGCTTGGCGGGGTCGCGTGCCGCGAGGTCCCGGAGGACCCCTCCGGCGGCAGACTTGCCGGCCTTTCTGACTACATCGACGCGTCCATGGCGGACTGGGACCTGCCTGGGCTGGCGGTTGTCGTAGTGCATGGAGACGAAGTCGTCTTCGCCGAGGGGTTCGGGGTCAAGGAGCTGGGCCGGGAAGACCTGGTCGACACCCACACACTCTTCCAGGTCGGCTCCGTCTCCAAGTCATTCGGGGCCGCGGCGATCGGCGCCCTCGTGGACGACGGGCTGGTCCACTGGGACGATCCGGTGGTCGAGCACCTGCCGTGGTTCCGGGTGAAGGATCCGGAGATCACGCGCGAGATGACGATTCGCGACCTGCTGTCCCACCAGTCGGGCATGCCGGGCGACGCCTTTCCCACGCTCGCGATCATGGACGCCCGGACAGCGGCGGAGCGAGTTCGACACCTCGACAACCAGGCCCCGCTCAGGGAGGGTTTTCGCTACAGCAACCAGGGTTACGGGGTGGCGGGGCTGGTGGTGGAGGCTGTGACCGGCAGGACGTGGGGTGAATGGGTCCGGGAGCGTCTCTTTCGGCCCTTGGAGATGCATAGCAGTGCGGCCAGCCCCTACGAAGTGTGGGAGGAGCCATTCGTGGCACCCACCTTCTGGGGCACGGCGCCTGCGGGCACGGTGGGGATTGCCAACGCGCCGGGCAGGAACGTCGCGATGCCCCACGGTGTCGATCGCGAGGGGATGCGCAGGGTCCTGGCCTGGCAGTCGTTCGACAGCATGCAGGCGGCAGGAAGTGTGGTGTCCAGCGCCGCGGAGATGGCGAATTGGGTGCGCATGCACCTCGCGCGGGGGAAGTTCGGCGACCGCGCCGTGCTCGGGGAGGCGACGGTGGAGGAGATGCACGCCCCCCAGGTAGCGAGCGGCGCCACCTTCCTCTTCGCGGACGACACCAGCAGCGGCACCTACGCTCTGGGGTGGAGTCGCACCACCTTCGAGGGCCACCCGTACCTGTCCCACGGCGGCGGCATCCTCGGTTTTCCGGCGTATGTGGCGCTGCTTCCGGACATCTCCGCGGGCGTCGTGGTCCTGGCGAACGGAGACGCATGGTTCCACCCGCACCACGAAATCAGCGCGTGGGTATTCGCCCGCCTACTCGACCGCGAGCCGCGAGACTGGCACCGGGAGTCCATGGCCCACAAGACCGCGATCGTCGAACAGATCGACAGCACCCTCGCGGCGCAGGATTCGGCCCGCGTTCCGGGAACCCTGCCCACTTTGCCCCTCGCCGAATACGTGGGCAGTTATGCAGACCCGCTCGGAGCCGGCCACGCCGAGGTCGTGCTCGCGCAGGACGGCCGGCTAAGGCTGCACTTCGGAGAGCCGGGCACCTTCTCCGGCGACATGGAGCACTGGAACGACGACGTGTTCCGTCTCTATTTCGACGGCGGAGACGGCCAGATGGATCGGAGTTCGTTCGCGACCTTCACCATCGATTCAGAGCTTGGCGTAGCCGTCATGGATCTGGGTTTCATGGGCCAGTACCGGAGGCGGGAAGGCTAGCACGACGACGGATTGAGCCTCCCGGTCATTGCTGCCGCCTTGCGGGTTACTCCGAGGACGTCGCCAGCACCCCCACCAACTCCCCGATGTGCCCCAGCTCATCCACCCGCTCAAGCGTCTCCAACGCCCCATTAATGCGCGCGTCCTCCATCACGAGACTCGCGCATTCCCGGAACTTCGCGTGCAGTTC
>VYDD01000357.1 GCA_009843625.1 Gammaproteobacteria bacterium
GCAAGGAGGACGTGCCGCGGGTGGTCAAGGAGTTCCTCGAGTTTCCCGGCCCCGCCTTCCTGGAAGTCGTCATCGACCCGGAGGCGCACGTGTATCCGATGGTCGGGCCGGGACTTTCCTACCAGGACATGGTCACCGGCGACCACATCCCCAATCGCTACGAGGACCGGGGCGCGGAGCCCGATCCCTCCGATCTGTTCTGAGGCAAGATGATGCGCGTTCTTCCCCTCCTCCTGCTCGTCGCCGCCGCGTGCGCACCCGCCTTCCAGGTCGAGGAGGCGACCATCGCGGATATCCACCAGGCCATGGAGGAGGGCCGGATCACGGCGGAGGAGCTGGTGCAGGGCTACCTCGACCGCATCGAGGCGTACGACCGGCAGGGCCCCTACCTGAACTCCATCATCACCGTGAGCGAGCTCGCGCTGGAGCGGGCACGCGAGCTGGATGCGGCCTTCGCGGAGTCCGGCTTCACCGGTCCGCTGCACGGCATCCCCGTGATCGTGAAGGACAACTACGACACCCACGACCTGCCCACCACCAACGGCACCCTCGCCTTCCGCGGGGCGATTCCGCCCGACGACGCCTACCAGGTGCGCAAGCTGCGCGAGGCGGGCGCGATCATCCTGGCCAAGTCCAACCTGGCCGAGTTCGCTTCCAGCGGGGCGTTCACTCTCAGTTCCGTGCTGCCGGGATTCTCCCGCAACCCCTACGATCCGACCCGGGTGACGGCGGGTTCGAGCGGCGGCACGGGAGCCGCGGTGGCGGCCAACTTCGGCGCCGTCGGGCTGGGCTCCGACACCGGCAGCTCCATCCGGGGGCCTTCCTCCCACCAGGCGCTGGTCGGGTTCCGCACCACCATGGGGCTCACCAGCCGCGACGGGATCGCCCCGCTGAGCGCCGCGCGCGACGTGGGCGGTCCCATGACCCGCACCGTGGCCGACGCGGTGGCGGTGCTGGAGGTGATCGTGGGCCAGGATCCCGCGGATCCGGTCACCTTCGAGAGCGAGGGGCGGGTGCCCGACAACTACCGCCAGTTCCTCGACGCCGACGCGCTCCAGGGCGCGCGTATCGGCGTGCTGCGCCAACTGTTCGAGGAGGCGCGCGACTACGACGATCCGGGATCGCTGGGAAGCGGGGTGCTCGCCCCGGGCGAGGAGATGCCGTCAGCGGACCCGGAGGCGGGGGAACAGGAGTCCGGCGCGCGCGAAGGACAGAACCAGGAGCAGCAGGGAGAAGAGCAGGAAGACGAGCCCACCACCATCCACCCCGAAGTGCTGCGGGTGATGGAGCAGGCGCTCGAGGACATGCGTGCCGCCGGCGCCGTCATCGTGGATCCCGTCGAGATTCCGGATCTGGACGACATCCGCGGCGACTTCCCGAGCATCAGCCGGCTGAAGCATGACTTCGAGAAGTACCTGGCCACGCGTCCCGAACTGAAGTTCAGGACGCTTGACGAGGTGGTGGAGTCGGGCGACTTCCATCCCTTCCTGCGCGCCAGCATGGAGCGCAACCGGGAAGTGGACTACGTGCCCGAGGAGCACGAGGACTATCCCCTATATCTGGAGACGCAGCAGCGGCTGCAGGACGCCGTGCTCGCGGTCATGGAGGAGCACGAAGTCGACGTGCTGGTCTATCCGACCTACAACTACCCGGCCCGCCTGATCGGCGACGAGAACACCACCTACGGGGCGAACAGCTCGATCCTCTCGCCCCCGACCGGCTTCCCGGCCTTCAACGTCCCGATGGGATACTCGTTCGGTACGCTGCCCGCCGGACTCCAGCTCCTGGGACGGCCCTTCGACGAGCCGACCCTGATCCGCATCAGCTACGCCTACGAGCAGGCCACACAGCACCGCCGTCCGCCGCCGTTCACGCCTCCGCTGAGCCGCTGAGGACGGCGGACCCCCTGACAGCGGAAGAGCCGGGGGTCAGCGCGGGCCGGCGGCTCCCTCGAGCAAGTAGCGATCCGGCCCTCCGGAAGTCGTCACGCTGGAGACTCCACAGTTGGCGAGCAGCGCCCGTGCGTCGGCCTTCCCGCTGTCCGAGGGCGCGATGACGTCCTCTCCCTGCTCCGGCTCGTCGGTGAGGGCCCCGAGCAGGCCCGTGTCGTGGTCCGCGATGCGGGTTGCCACGACCCTCAGGTTGGTTTCTCCGGAGGCCGGGTTGTCGAAGGCGGTTGCGGTGAGCACGTCGTGGTAGGTGTTGCCGGTGAATATCTGGGTTCCCAGCCCTGATGTCTGCCTGCGGCCCCGGACAAAGCCGGCGTCGCTGTTTCCGTCCTCGATGGTGTAGCCCAGAATGTTCAACTGAGCGACCGCGCACTGATATGCCGTCTCCCTGCCCGGCGGAGCCACGCCGTAGTAGGAGATCGGAGCCGAGGAACAGGCGGACATCGCTGCGGCGGCGAACAACAGGGACCTCTTCATGCCGTCATCCTCCTGAGGTGGGGTGGGAGATGGCGGCGCGCCCGGAACGAGCCGGTCCGCCTTGCCCGTGAACGTCAACGGCGACCGGGTAACCGTACCCCGGCGGTGGCGGCAGGTTACGTCCCCCGGACTGGGTAAACCGAGCACCCGGCAGCTTGGCCCGGTACCTGTGCCACGGCGGGGTGTAGCAGGACACAGACACGCGCCGAAAAGGGAGGGGATGGTCCATGTCCAGCCGAGCCAGCGCAGGCACGGGGTTGGTCGCGGCATGGACGCTCTGGTCCCTTCTTCTCGCGGCGCCGGAGACGGTGGCCGGGCAGTCGCGGACCGCGGTCGACCGGATCCGCGAGGCCGACCGCAGCGTGGTCCGGGTCGTTACCCTTCTGCCCACCGGTTTCGGCACCGGAAGCGGGGCGGTTGTGGCTCCCGGGATCGTCCTGACCAACTATCACGTCGTGAACGGCGGCGCGGGGCATCAGGTGATCTCGGCGCACACCGGTGGCATGAGGGAGGCCCGCGTGCGATGGGAATCTCCCGAACTGGACCTCGCCGTTCTCGAGGTGGACGGTCTGGCGCTTCCCGAAGTGCTGCTCGGAACCATGCCCCTGCAGACGGGCGAAACCGTATGGGCCGTCGGATTCCCCGGCATCGCGGATGCGATCACCGGAAACATGTCGCTGCAGACGACATTGACGCGGGGCGTGATCGGCCGACTGTACCGCGCGCCGTGGGATGTCAGGGCTGGAGGAAGGGAGCTGGACCAGGTTCAGCATGATGCGGCGATCAACCCGGGCAACAGCGGTGGGCCGCTGATCTCCGACTGCGGGATGGTGGTCGGCGTGAATACCAGGGGCGCCCTCGCGTCACAGGGTGTGTTCGTGGCTTCGCGAATCACCGAGGCGGTGCGCGAACTGACGACCCTCGGCATCGCCGTCAGCACGACCGACTCCCGCTGCACCGATGATGAAGCCAGCGCCGCGAGGGAGGCTGCGGAAGCGGCGGCCAGAGCGGCCGAGCAGGCTGTGCAGGCGGCGACCAGCGCGGCAGCCGAGGCTGCGGAGGCGGCATCCAGCGCCGCGGCGGAGGCCGTGGGGTCGGCGGTGGAGGCTACCGAGAGGCGCATGGATGCGACTGAAGACCGGGTAAC
>VYDD01000144.1 GCA_009843625.1 Gammaproteobacteria bacterium
GTTGGTCGCGTCGGTCGGCTTGGATCGGATGGGCGCACCCCATGTCAGGCACGTGTTGTTGAGCACATTATTCCACTGACCCACCGAGCCATTCGGTCGGATTATCTTCCCGGTGAAGCATCTGACGCGGTGGATTAATCCGCCACGTTCAACTCGGCGTTGACGCAGCGTTATCCACGGGCTGTCCACGGGCGCGGGCCCTGGGTCAGCCCTGGCGCCGGTGGGCAGGCGGTGGATAACGCGGTGCCTGCGCGACCGGCGTCCGGCCGGGTCGTCGGGTTAACCTGAGCGCTTCGTTCCACAGCAGGGAGGGTGGCCCGCGCGGGACGGTGTTCCCGCCGGGCCGTGGCCGGTGCAGCTTCGGTATCCAACGGGGCTTGCCGGCGAGCAATACGTTAAACGCCGCGCATGGCGCGATGCAACCCTTCGGCGGTGTCCGAACCATCCGCGGGGCGGTTGTTCCTTCGCCCGCCACGGGACCTACCCGCGCAAGCGCCCGCGCGGGACGCGCGTTGCCCGCTGGTACTGTCCCGAGAGTCGCATGACGTTCAGTCTGTTGCCGGATTGCCTGGCGGCGCGGCTGCCGGGCACGCTGCAGGCGATGGAGGAGGCGGTGGCGTCGGCGGAGGCCGCGTCCAGTCTGGCTGCGGCGGCCGACGCGTTGCGGCGCGACGCGGTGCATCTGCCGGGGGCGATACGCTGGCTGGTTCGCCGGGTGCGGGCGGTGCATGGGAACCTGGCGGCGGTTCGGGGGCTGTGGCCGGAGCGGTTCCTGGAGTGCGCTCCGGAGGTGATGGCGTTCCGGGCGCGGCTGCAGACCGAGGCGGTGCTGGTGGGTCTGCGCGGGCGGTGCGAGCGGCGCCTGGGACATCTGGCGCCGCCGTTGGGATTTTGCCCCTGCGCGCCGGGGGCTGGACTCGTCCCTGGGGCCGTCCAACACCCGACGGGGGCTGATCCGCCGGGTTCGGGGCGCTAACTTGGGCGCCGTGAACCGAGCAGGACCCCGGGGAGGCCGCCGAGACCATGACCGAGCACGACGACAAGCTGCGGGAGGCCGTGGCGCTGTTCCGCTACGGGCTGATCGCGGATCTGGCGCACCTGCCCCGTGGCGTGCGCGGCATCGGCGCGAAGCTTAAGGAGAAGGCCGCGGCGACCCATGCGATCCCCGGCACGCACCGCACCCGGGTGTCCGCGGAGACCCTGCGCAAGTGGCTGACGATGTACCGTTACGGCGGGTTCGAGGCGCTGTACCCGAAACGGCGCTCGGACCTGGGCCGGCCCCGGCGCATGGCCGCGGAGGTGGCCGAGGCGCTGGTGGCGATCAAGACCCGCAATCCCGGCTACTCCGTGCGCGCGGTCATCGCCCACGCCGCCGAACACGGGCCGGTGGGCGAGGCGGCGATGCCCTCGCCGTCCTCCGTGCAGCGGTTGCTGCGCCGCGAGGGGCTCTCGGGCCGGGCCGTCGCCCAGGCGCCCGCCGAGGACCGGCGACGCTTCGGTTACCGGCTGCCCGGCCAGCTCTGGATGAGCGACGTGATGCACGGGCCGAAGGTCCCCGAGGGGCGTCGCCGGCGCAAGACCTTCCTCATCGCCTTCATCGACGACGCCACCCGCGTCGTTCCCCACGCCGCGTTCGCGTTCGCCGAGAACACCGCCGCGTTCCTGCCGGTGTTCAAGCACGCGCTGTTGCGGCGCGGGTTGCCGCAACGCCTTTACGTCGACAACGGCGCGAATTACCGCTCCCGCCACTTGGCGCTGGTGTGCGCCAAGCTCGGCATCGCGCTCATCCACGCGCGGCCGTATCGGCCGGCCGGAAAGGGCAAGATCGAGCGCTGGTTCCGCACCCTTCGCGCCGGCTGGCTGCGCCACCTGGACATGGGCGCGATCGGCGGGATCGAGGCGTTGAACCGCGCGCTGGCCGGCTGGGTGGAGGGCGAATACCATCAGTCCCCGCACCGCGGGCTGGACGGGCGGACCCCGCTGGACCGCTGGGCCGCGACCGGCGCCGAGGTGCGCTACCCGGACGCCGCCGGGCTGGATCTGGAGGAGCTGTTCCTGTTCGAGGCCAAGCGCCGCGTCATGAAGGACCGCACCCTGAGCCTGCACGGGCGGCTGTACGAGGCCGACGCGGCGCTCATCGGGCGCACCGTCACCGTGCGATACGACCCGGACGCCCCGCCCGCCCGGGCGCTGCAAGTGATGCACGAGGGCCGCCCCGCGGGCCGGGCCACGCCGCTTGACGCCTACGCCAACGCCGCGGTGAAACGCGGGGGCATCGAGCGCGGGGCGCCCGAACCGCCGCGCTCCCCGCTGAGCATCCGCCGGCTGAAGGAGGAGGACGGCTGATGTACCTGCGCCACTTCGCCCTGACCCGCCTGCCGTTCGAAACGCCCGCGCACACCGACGAGCTGTTCCGCTGCGGTTCCCACCGCGAGGCCGAGGCGCGGCTCAAGCACCTCATCGACCTGCGCGGCATCGGGCTGCTGACCGGGGAGTCCGGCAGCGGCAAGACCAGCGTGTGCCGCCACGTCACCGGCGCGCTGCACCCGGGGCTGTTCCGGGTCTGCTACGTGGCGCTGTCCACCGGCAACGTGATGGACATGTACAAGAGCATCGGCTGGGAACTGGGCCTGCCCGCCGAACACTCGCGCGCCGCGGCGTATCGCGCCATCCAGACCGAGGTCGCCCGCCTGGTCGGGGAGGCCAAGCAACAGCCGGTGCTCGTCATCGACGAGGCCCACCACCTCAGAAGCGACGTGATCGAGGACCTCAGGCTGCTGACCAACTTCGACATGGACACCGCCCCCAGGTTGTGCCTGGTGCTCATCGGGCTGACCGAACTGCGCCGGCGCCTGAGCATGGCCGTGCACGAATCGATGCAGCAGCGGCTCATCGTGCAGCACCACCTGCGCGGGCTGGAGCGCGAGGAACTGGACCCCTACCTCGCCCACCGCCTGCGCCTGGCCGGGCGCGAACTGCCCTTGTTCGAGCCCCCCGCCATCGAGGCGCTGTACCAGGCCACCCGCGGGCTGCCGCGGCTCGTCAACCGCGTCGCCCATTACGCGCTCTCGGCCGCGGCGGTGGAGGAGGCCCGCACCGTGGACGCCGAGCACCTGACCCGCGCCGTGGAGGACCTGCGCCCGTGATCGATCCCGACGGCTGGCCCGAGAAAATCAGCGACGAGGCCGCCGCGCACATGGCCGAGTGCCTGCACCGCATCGCCCATGACTTCGAAGGCCGCCATTACGGCCAGATCAGGCGTCACATGGAACCCCTTCGACCGCCCCCGCGCCCCGCCGAAGCCTGCCACCAGCGCCAGCTGCACCTGTTCGGCGAATCCTGCCCGCCGTTCTGAATCGGCGGGCACGCCGCCCGAATCCGCCCCGGCACCGCCCCGCGCGACGACCACCTGAGCGATTAATCCGACAAAGATCAAATAATCCGGGAAACCCGACCCTGGACGTGACCAAACAATCCGGGAAATCCGTGATCAGAGAATGTGCTCAACAACACACGTGACCGGCCCGCTTTGGGAGATGCGCCTCGCGGGACGGGATGGTATCGCGC
>VYDD01000322.1 GCA_009843625.1 Gammaproteobacteria bacterium
GGTGGAGGACCGCTCTGGAATTATCAGAACAACCGTAGATATAGAGCAACGTGAGTCGTGGCGAGCGATCGCGTCCACTCTGCCCGGCGACATACCGCTCAGCGGCGTTGTCCATCTCGCGGGACTGGACGGTCACGGAGCACAGGCCACGACTGAGGAAATGGCGGCGGATGTGCGACGAGCAGGAGCGAGCGCGCTCGCACTCGTGCAGGGCGTCGGCGACGCCGATGTGATCCCCGCCAACGGCGTTTGGATGATCACTCAGGGCGCGCAGGTGCTGGAGCGGGAGCGCGGCGGAGAACTCGTCGGCGCAACACTCTGGGGTTTTGGCAAGGCCATAGCCCGTGAAGCGGCACATCTGCAGCCGAGGATGATTGATCTGGACCCCGGCGAGATGGCGCCGGAACCCGATCTGGTCAAAGAACTCCTGTATCCCGATTCCGAAAATCACATCGCGTATCGGGCGGGACGCCGTCAGGTGGCGCGCTTGGTTCGGGCGGGTGCCGAAGCGGAGCGGCTGTCTCTGCCGGAGGAGCCAGACTGGGTACTGGCTCCAGACCAAACCGGCGTGTTCGACAGACCGTATGTCCATCCGCTGCCGGCGCGTCCTCTCGAGCCGAGGGAAGTTCGCGTCGGGGTCGAGGCGGCCGGGCTCAACTTCTGGGATGTGTTTCGGTCGCTCGGCTTCATCGAAGAGGGGCTGCTGGGCAGAGAGATGTGTGGCCACATCCTCGAGGTGGGGTCCGACGTGTCAACCGTGGCGGTCGGCGACCCTGTGGTCGGCTTGGGGTTTGGTGCGTTCGGGCCGCAAATGATCACGCGGGAGGAGTTGGTAGCACCCGCGCCAGCGGGATTCTCGGTCACTGGACTTGCTACGGTACCGAGTGCGTTCGTGTCTGCGGCGCTGTCTTTCGAGCTTTCGGGGCTGGAGGCTGGCGAGCGGGTGCTGATTCACGCGGGCGCGGGCGGCGTAGGGCTGGCGGCCATTCAGTTGGTACAAGCCGCGGGAGCGGAGGTCTTTGCCACTGCGAGCGCGCCGAAGCAAGCGTATCTCCGGTCACTGGGTGTGGAGCACATATTCGATAGTCGGCAGACAGCGTTCGGCAAAGAGATCCTCGAAGCTACGGATGGCGCGGGTGTGGATGTGGTGCTGAATAGCCTGACGGGAGAGGGCTTTATCGAGACGAGTCTGTCCTGTCTCAGGCACGGCGGCCGATTCGTGGAACTGGCTAGGCGGGACATCTTGAGCGAGGAAGAGATGGCGGCTGTGCGCCCAGATGTGGCCTACGACATCTTGGAGCTGGATGTCCTGAAAAAAACTGAGCCGGCGTGGGTGGGAAAGGTCCTGCGAGACGTAATGGACGGCCTTGCAGCGGGAGACCTGCAACCGATTGTCCACAGTAGGTGGCCGCTCGCCGAAGCTGGAGCCGCGTTGAGCTTCATGCGATCGGCCCGGCATCTGGGGAAGATCGTGGTGACGCCACCGCCGCTCATGCAGGGACGGTTGCGTTCTGACCGGACTTATTTGGTGACTGGTGGCTTGGGCGGGATCGGATGCGCTGTAGCTGGCTGGCTGGCGGACCGCGGAGCAGGGGCGATCGCGCTAAACGGACGCCGGGCACCGGATGCCGAGGCTGAGGAGGCGATCAGCAGGCTGCGGGAACGCGGCGCGACGGTACAGGTGGAACTCGCGGATGTGACGGACACCGCGGCCATAGATCAGATGCTGGCGCGAATAGATGCGACGCTACCACCGCTCGGAGGGGTGATCCATAGCGTGGGCGTGCTGTCGGATGGCGCACTGACCAACCAGAGTTGGGAGCGATTCGAAACGGTGCTCTGGCCGAAAGTACTGGGCGCATGGCATCTGCACCGAGCGACAGCGGACCGCGATCTGGATATGTTCGTCCTCTTTTCGAGCCGAGTTGGTGTCATGGGCAATCCAGGTCAGGCGAACCACGCCGCGGCCAATGCGTTTCTGGATCAGCTCGCCGCTCACCGCCGCGCGCAGGGGCTCCCCGGACAGGCCATTGCTTGGGGAGCGTGGTCAGAGATCGGCGAAGCCGCGGAACAACGGGAGCGGATTGACCGACAACGATCGGCCCTCGGAGGCCGCTGGTTTACCCCGCAGCAGGGTCTCCGGGCATTCGACCAACTGGTGCGCCAGGATGTCACGACTTCTGTGGTGATGTCGATGGACTGGTCCGTGTTCGAAGAGGCTGTGGAAGACCGGCCGCCATTCTTGGAGGACTTGTTGTCCACCGAATCGGACGATGAAGCCGACTCCCCGGCTTCGGCAGCGGACCTGCTGTCCCGGTTGCAGGAAGCACCGGCGTCTCGCGAGGAACTGCTCGTCTCTTTCCTGCAGCAGGAGGTGCAGGCTGTGCTGAGGCTATCGACGGCACCGGAGCCTACAGTGGGGTTTTTCGACTTGGGGATGGACTCGCTGATGGCGGTGGAGTTGCGGAACCGCCTGAACCGGGCGTTTGCCGAGGAGTACGTGGTACCCAACACCGTGGTGTTTGACTACCCGGACATCGCCAGTCTCGCCCGTCATCTGGTCGGGGAACTTGGTGAGGTCGGCAGTGCGCCCGCTGCTCAGGTTCAACCCGAGCCGGAGCGCCAGCCGATGGTGCAGCGAGAAGAGGACGGCATTGCGATCGTGGGTATGGCATGCCGGTTTCCCGGTGCTGCGGATATTTCGGCATTCTGGCATCAGCTCGAAGCGGGCGTAGACGTCGTGACGGACGGACGTGGAGATTCCGGTTCCTGGGGCGATCTTGCCGAAGATCTTCCCACTGAGTACGCCGCGTACCGCCAAGGCGGGTTTGTGGAAGGGATTGAGCAATTCGACTCGAGGTTCTTTCGGATTGCGCCGATTGAAGCGCGCCTGATGGACCCACGGCAGCGGATGCTGCTAGAGACGAGTTGGCAGGCTCTTGAGGATGCGGGGATGGATCCAGATCGGTTGCGGGGCAGCCGCACCGGGCTATATGCCGGCATTGCTACCAGCGAATACCGGGACCTGATGACAGGCGGCGACTACGGCGTCAGTTATTTAGGTACCGCCGCGAGCATGACGGTCGGGCGAATTTCCTTCGCGCTGGGTTTGGAGGGGCCGACGATACCGGTGGAGCTCAACTGCGCGTCGTCACTGGTCGCGGTGCACCAGGCAGTGATGGGTTTGCGGGAGGGCGAAGTGGACATGGCTTTGGTTGGCGGGGCACACGCAGTTTTGTCGCCTGATTTAACCAGAGAGATGGCGGAGTTGGGGATGTTATCCGCGAGCGGGCGGTGCAGAGCCTTCGATGCCGCGGCCGACGGCTTTGCGCGGGGAGAGGGTTGCGGAATGGTCGTCCTGAAGCGGTTGAGCGAAGCGGAGGCCGATGGCGACCGCATCTGGGGGGTAATCCGCGGGTCGGCGGTCAACCAGAACGGGGCGAGCGCAGGACCGACGGTGCCGAATGGTCCGGCACAGGAGCGGGTAATTGAAGAGGCGCTGGCGCGAGGGAGTGTTGTCCCGTCAGAAGTGGATTATTTGGAGGCGCATGGGTCCGGGC
>VYDD01000283.1 GCA_009843625.1 Gammaproteobacteria bacterium
CCGCGGGCATGTCGAACACGTTCGTCGCCATCAGGAAGTTGACGAACATCGGCTTCAGCACCTTGTACCTGAAGTCCCCGGAGAATCCGGCCAGGTTCAGGACCGTCCCCATGCTGACGTAGTTGAACGGATTGAGGGCGTTCAGGAACTTCGACTGCGAACGGGTCAGCCAGCCGAACCGGTGCAGCCACGCGAGGATTCGCTGAAACTTCGCAATCTCGGGTTGCAGTTGCTCCCTGATGTCGGAGTCGAAATCGTGGGCATAGATGCCGCCCCGGTATTTCACGCTGTAGCTGAATCGGGTGTCGATCAGCTCGATGCCGTACTCCTCCATCAACAGCATGATGTGCCGGTAGACCGACGGTATGCAGGCGGTGACTGAGATGTCGAAGGGAATGGAGCTGCCGTCGCGCTGGGGCATGTCCGCGGTGACCGCATTGCCGCCGATCCGGTCCCGGGCCTCGTACAGCCGGAAGTCGAACCGGTCCGGGTGGCGGTCGAGGGCCCACGCGGCCGCGAGGCCCGATATGCCTCCGCCGATGATGGCGATTCGCCGCGGGATCGTCCTGGTCATGCTATTCGCGAGGCGAGCCGTGCGGCAGCAACATTTCGGCGAGTCCGGCCGCGGGCACGGCCTCGATCCGACTGGCCAGCCGATAGCGGGACGTGCCGGCGTGGATCACGTCGAGACGGCCCAGGTTGAGCGTTTCCATCGCAGACCGCATGGACCGGGTGAGTCGCGGAGCCTCGGAGCGCTTGATCTCGAAGCCGTGCCGGCGTGCGCCGTCGATCACCAGAAGATCGAGTTCCGCGCCCGCGTGCGTGGACCAGTGGAAGCATCGATCGGGAGCCGCCCCCATGAGGTGAGCGATCTGATGAATGACAAACCCCTCCCAGGAAGCTCCGACTTTCGGGTGCGAGACGACATCCGTACGGCTGGTGAGGCCGAGCAGGGCGTGGAGGATGCCGGAGTCCGCGATGTAGACCTTGGGCGAACGCACCTGCCGCTTGCTGATGTTCTCGAACCAGGGCTGGAGCTGGCGGACGACGAAGACGGAGGTCAGGAGATCCAGGTACCGACGCACCGTGGTGTGGGCGACCCCGAAGGCGCGTCCAAACTCGGCGCCGTTCCAGACCTGCCCGTGCCAGTGCGCAAGCATCGTCCAGAAACGGCTGAGCGTCGGCGATGGAATGGTGTTTCCGAGCCCCGGCAGATCGCGGGAGAGCAGGGTGCGAACGAAGGCGTCCCGCCACCGCCGGCTTGCAGCCTCCGACTGCGCGAGATAGGAGCGCGGAAAACCGCCACGCAGCCAGAGGTTCTGCAGATCGTCGACCTCGGTCAGATTGAAGCCGTCGAGTTCGTGGAAGGCGACGCGGCCCGCAAGCGACTCCGAGGTTTGGCGCAGCAGTTCCGGCGATGCGCTTCCGAGCACCAGAAAGCGGGCTGGCGGACCCGGACGATCGACGAGAACGCGCAGGAGTTCGAAGACGCCGGGAAGTCGGTGGATCTCGTCGAGGACCACGAGACCCTGAAGCGGTCGCAGCTCCAGCCCGGGATCCTCGAGCCGCGCAAGGTCGGCTGGATCCTCGAGATCGAACCAGGAGACGGGATCGTGATGTGCCTCAGCCAGTTGCCGAGCCAGGGTGGTCTTGCCTATCTGGCGTGCCCCCAGCAACGCGACGACCGGGAATTCGCGCAGCAACAGCCGTACGCGCGTCAGGTGATCCTCTCTGGCGATCATCATCATTGAAATCTGTGCGATGACCGTTCAGTTTGCAAGGAAAGAAGATGGAGCCGTCCTCCTCGCCTCGCTCGCGGCCTGCGCCGCCCCAGGCGATGATGCCCAGGACGCGCAGGATAATACAGGCATCATACAGGATAACGTACAAGACAGTGGGATGACCATACAGGATCTCGTGAACGGCTACGCGGTGTTCCGGCTGGAAGCCGATCTCTCCCACCTGTCGGAGAATGACCGGGAGGTCGTGCAGCTCGCCAAAGGTACCCGCCGGCTCCAGCTCAAGAACGTGAAGGGGATGAGCGTGCTGTTCGGGGGAAGATGAGACGAGGCCAGCCTACCTGTTTACAAGCCCTTCAACTTCGACCAACTGGATTCCATCGAACTCCTCTTCGTGCCATACCAGCATTCTGCCGATGGTGCGTTCATCAAACACACCTCGTACTGCCGGGTATCCCAGCAGTTGCCAGGCCTGCGTGAGTCTTCCGCTGGAGTCATAGTGCTCGATGGACCGGAGCCGCTGGCCCGCCCGCCCTGCCACCACAAGCCCGCCAAGCGCCAAGAACCCCTCCGCGCCGAGGGGCAGGTAATCCTGCATTGTCGTGAGATTGAAGGGCTGCGGTCCGAACGGAGTGTCGATGCGAACCGCCTCCTCCAGCGTCCCCAGCAAGTCATCGTGGACGCATCGCTGGATGGTCCGTCGCGGCTGGGTGCCCAGGCTCCAGATCGCGGACGGTCCGGTAAACGCCATGTGGTTTCCGCGTAGCCGGGGTGCCGCCGCAGCGCCGGAGCCACGGTTTTCGCGGAGACCGAAGTCCTGACGGGTGTTCAGCGTCCGCACCTGGCCGTCCAACGTGACTTCGTGAACCGTAGCCTCGATGGTCGCGATCAGTACTGTGCCGTCTGCGACGATGGCATGCGTGGGCCGCGCGGGAATGGCAAGACGGTGCTCGGTTCCGCCCGGGCCGAACAGGATCAGGGAGGGCGGGCTCGCATCGACCACCACAACACGGTCGGAGTCCAGCCGTCCCAGGCCCACGGGGTCCTCATACTCCATGGGGCCAGGACCTTGCCTGCCCCAGCGACGGACTCGCCGCAGATCCTCGTCCAACTCCATGACCTGCTGCTCATATCTGTCGTAGATAAGCCACCCGCCAGACGTGCGGGCGACCTGACGGGGGTAGACTCCCTCGTTGCGCGCTATGACCCGTGCGGTCAGGTCGGATCGATCGAGGTCGCAAGCCTCCGTGTACCTGGCGGGGATGCTGGCGGTGAAGTCCTGGGCTCTCGCCATCCCGGCGCTCGCAGCGACCACGGCAAGAACGGCCGCAGGTATCGCAACGGTTTTCAGCTTCGCAAATGCTCTCATGGCCCGCCAGTCGTACCTCCATGCCGAATGGTTCCCGTGCGCGGATAGCAGCCCATCTGCTATGCTTGTCGTCTGAGCCCGCGCGCGACTCGCAGCATCCCAAGGAGACCCGCATGACCGCCCGCCGCCACTTCCGCACCGCCCCCGCGCTTCTCGCCCTCGCGATCGCCTTTGCACCGCCCGCCCAGTCGGCCGCGCAGCAGCCGAGCGGCCTCCTCGACATGGACACCTACATGGAGATGGAGTCGGTCGGCAGCCCGAGCATCTCGCCGGACGGCAACTACATCCTGTTCACGCGCGGTAGCGTGGACAAGATGAACGACCGGAACCGGAGCAACCTGATGATCATGGATCTGTCCACGCGGCGGATCAGCGAGCTCGAGCCCGGCAGTTTCGAGGTGTCGTCGCCGATCTGGTCGCCGGACGGC
>VYDD01000200.1 GCA_009843625.1 Gammaproteobacteria bacterium
CTCCCATCATCGCGGGCCAGTGGGCCGCCGCGGTCGACAAGCTGCGCGCCGATTCAGGGGCCGCCGCCACCTGCCTGGTCGGGGGTAGGCGCGCCCCGCGCTCGGGTGAGTGGTTCCGGTCGCCGGAGTTGGCCGCGAGCCTTCGCGTGGTCGCGAGCGGGGGCGCGGAGGCGTTCTACACCGGTGAACTGGGCGCCCTGTTGGTCGGCGGGCTGGAGGAGCTGGGCGGCTTCCTGACCCGTGACGACCTCGCCGGCCACGAGGCGCGCTGGGTGACGCCGCTTTCCACCGATTTCGCGGGGCACACCCTCTGGGAACTGCCGCCGGCCGGGCAGGGGATCGCCGCGCTCGAGATGCTCCGCATCCTCGAAGGGTTCGATCTCCGCATCATGGGTCATAACAGCCCGGCGTATCTGCATCATCTCATCGAGGCAAAGAAGCTGGCCTTCGCCGACCTCGCGGGCCATGTGGGCGACCCGGACCACATGAGGATCCCGGCTCGGGCATTGCTCGCCGACGACCATGTGAACTCCCGCCGGGCGCTCCTGAACCGGCGCGAGGCCGCCGACCGGGTGGTCCCTGGAGCCGCGGTCCCGGAGAGCGAGACCATCTACCTGTGCACGGCGGACGAGCACGGCAACATGGTGTCGTTCATCAACAGCCTCTACGAGGGCTTCGGCTCCGGCGTGGTGATTCCGGGGACCGGATTTGCCCTTCAGAACCGGGGCGCCTGCTTCACCTTCGAGGAAGGGCATCCCAACGAGGTCGCGCCCCGCAAGAAGCCGCTGCACACCATCATCCCGGCGTTCGTCACCCGCGGCGGGGAGCCGTGGCTGGCGTTCGGTGTCATGGGCGGTTCGATGCAGCCCCAGGGACACGTTCAGGTGCTGCTCAACCTCCTCGTCTTCGGCATGGACCTGCAGGCCGCCATCGAAGCCCCTCGCTTTCGCCACACGGCCGGACGGGATGTTGCGGTGGAGGGAATTGGCCGCACGACGGAGGTCGCGCTTTCCCTCATGGGGCATCACGTGATCGATCCGTCGCTCACGTCCTTCGGCGGGGGACAGGCGGTGATGCGCCTGGAGCGGGGTTGGGCGGCAGGGTCGGACCCGCGCAAGGACGGGATGGCGGTCGGGCGCTGATGGGCCGGTTTGAACGCCTTCCGCCCTCCGGCGTGACGCCTCGTCCCGCCGCGACCGTCGTGTTGCTGCGCGAGCGCGCCCCGGGCTTCCAGCTCCTGCTGATGCGGCGCAACCGCTCCGCGGGATTCGTGCCGGGCGCCTACGTCTTTCCCGGGGGGCGGGTGGATGCGCAGGATGCCGATCGCGCGCTCGTCTCCCGCCTGGAGCGGCTCACGCCGGAGGCAGCGGCGGTCCGGCTGGCGCTGCCGGACGGGGATCCGCCCGCTATTGCGTACTATCTGGCCGCCGCGCGCGAGGCTTTCGAGGAGGCGGCGGTGCTGGTCGCCCGGCCCGGGGAACGCTTTCTACCGGGCGCGGCAGTGGGCCGCGCGCGCCTGATCCGCCTGCGCGCGCACCTGCTGGCCGGCACGGTGGGATTCGCCGAGGTGCTTGACGACCTGGGGGTGCGAATCGACGGGTCCGCCCTCGAGTACATCGCCCACTGGATTACCCCCGAGGCCGAGACCCGGCGCTACGACACCCGCTTCTTCGCCGCGTTGGCGCCCGAGGGGTCGCGCTCGGCCCCCGATCCGCGTGAGATGACCGATTCGCTCTGGCTCTCCCCCGGCGAAGCCCTCGACCGGCACCGCGCGGGGCGGCTTCCGATGATCTTTCCGACCATCCGCACCCTGGAGCAGTTGAGCGCCTTTTCGACCGCGGACGCGGTGCTGGCGCACTACCGGACCCGCGACATCCCGGTCATCATGCCCGCGCTGGTGCGGACCGAGGCCGGAGTGATGGTGAGTATCCTGGACGACTAGGGAGCTTCCAGGCGATGTACGCTGACGTACTCCACCCCCAGCTCATCCCGGTATATCCCGGCCACAAGGCCATCGCGAATGGAGGTGACGACCATGCCGCCCGGCGTCGCAACCACGCCCAGCCAAGTGCCCGCTGGGCTGAATACGTCCCACGACGGCGGCTCGCGCGTCAGCAGGTCGGCAGTGAATCGCTGGGCCCACAGGGTGCCATCCCCGTCCGCCAGCAACTGGTCGAACGCCGGCTCGTACGCCGGGACCTCCATCTCGTCACGCCATTGCCGCCACACCGCGGCGGTACCCTGCCCCAGTTCGACCAGGCTTTCGATCACCTGTCCGACATCCGATTCCGTCACCGGCACGCGGTCGCGCGCGATCCGGTAGCGGGTCACCAGCGAGCCGTCAGGATCGTGGATCGATACTTCCGGTACGAGTCCGCTGGCCACGGCGACCCGATTGCCCACGATTGCCCGCAGCGGCCTTGGACTGAACGGCACCGGCAGCATCGATTGGCCGGTCCACAACCATCGTTGGCCGAGAACCGTCGGCAGCTGAACTTCCTCCTCCAGCACCGGATCGTAGCGCCCCAACCGGACGCTGTCGGTCCATGCGGTGCCGGGCTCAGTCACCCGCCTCACGGCCGGAAGTGCGACCAGCCAGTAACCGTCTTCGAAGAGGCCGAAAGCCACCACCGGCGATCCGTCCGAACTGGACCGGCGTTCGGTGCCGAGCCGGTCTCCGTTCTGTCCGATGGTTGACACGCGAGAGAGCGCCCGGTCCCAGATGAGGAACGCCCCGTCGTCACGCCGCCCCAGGAAGCGCGGGATGCGGAATTCTCCCGGCCCCTCGCCAGGTCCTCCGGTGCTCCAGAGGTGGCGGCCCGCCGCGTCGTAGCGACGCACCTCCGCGGATCCGCCGTCCACGACGACGACCTCACCGCCGGCGAGCAGCGCGACATCGAGGATCCGGAAGAAGCTGGCGGAGGGGTCGTCCCCGGCGTCGCCCAGGCGGAATACGGGTTCCGGGTCCACGCGCCACTCCGTCCCGGGCGGCCATGCCGGGGCCCGGCTCTCCACGATCCGGACGCCCGCGCTGTCGACCTCGATGACGGCGTCCGGTTCCCGTTCCGCGCATGCCGTCGCGGCACCGAGCGCGAACACCGGCATGAGCGCGAGGTGGGATGGCACAAGCCGGTCCATGACCTACATCCTTCGGTATGCCGGCCCGCTGCCCCCTTCCCTCGGCGTCCAGCGCGGCCCGAGCACGTCGGTTGCCTTGCAGTCCACGCAGTTGGGAGCATTCACGACCAGTTCGCCGTCTTCGCCCTCCTCGTATACCCCGGCCGGGCACATGCGGGCGTAGAATGAGGCTCCCTCCGGAGGGACCTCGTCGCCCGCAAGCACATGGCTCGGGATGTCGTCGCGGGTCTGGTTCCCCGACTTGTACACCGCGTCGACCTTGGAGAAGGTGAGTTCTCCATCGGGCTTGAAGGCCGGGGCCGAGCCCCTGCGACGCTCCTCATCGACGTCTTCCGTTACCGGGATGCGGGCCCCGGGGAAGGCGCCGCCCGTCACCGTCATGA
>VYDD01000456.1:0-20197 GCA_009843625.1 Gammaproteobacteria bacterium
CTCCGCAGCCCTCCGCACCCGGACGAGCCCGTGCTGGTGATCGGCAGCGGCCCCATCGCGCTGGGCACCATCTGGGCGTTGCGGGCACTGGGCTTCGACGGGTTCCTGCTGGGCCAGACCAAGCGCCCGCACGAAGCGGAGCTGGCGCGCGCGTTCGGGGCCTCCGACGTGGTGTCACCGGGTTTCGAGGCCCGCAACGCGCTGGTCGATACCGGGGCGGTGGCCTATCAGCCCATCGTGGGCCCGGAGGTCTTCGAGCGCGGGGGGTTCCCGCTGATCTTCGATTGCGTGGGCAGCGCGGGAAGCCTGGCCCAGGCGCTGAGCTTCGCCTCTCCGCGGGGACGGGTGGTGATGCTGGGATGTGCGGGCCAAACCAGGCTCGACCTCACCTGGATGTGGGCCCGGGAGCTCGACCTTAAGGGCTACGTGGGCTACGGCCGGGAGCGCTGGCGGGGCGGGACCCGCCACACCATGGCGATCGCGCACGAGCTGATGGAGGAGACGGGCACGCCCCTGGAGAAGATGGTCACGCACGTCTTCCCGCTGCGGCAGTTCCGCACGGCGCTGGGCGCTGCCGCCAACCATCGCGCGAGCGGGGCGGTGAAGGTGTTGCTGGAGCCGTGAGGCTTGGCGAACGGGGCCCCGGTGGACTGGGGCGGCGTCCGCGTCAGCCGCGGTCCGAGCCATCCGCCTGGTCCCGGACCCGCTTCGCGGCCTCTTGGAGCGCGTCGAAGCCGAGCAGCGCGCACTTGATGCGCACCGGGAACTTGCTCACCCCCTGAAGCGCGCGCAGTTCGCCCAGTTTCCGGTCGCGGGCGGCTTCCCTGCTTCCGTGCATCATTTCCGTGAAGCGCTCGGCGAGCGCCAGGGCCTCGTCGAGGCTTTTCCCCTTCAGGCGCACGGTCATCATCGAGACCGAGGCCTGGGAGATGGAGCAGCCCTGGCCGATGAAGGTGGCGGCCTGCACGCGCTCCTCGCCGTCCAGTTGCAGGTGCAGCCGGATTTCGTCGCCGCAGACGGGGTTCGCCATGTGCACTTCGACCGTGGCTCCCGGGAGCACGCCCTTGTTCCGCGGCTTGCGGTAGTGCTCGAGGATGAGCTGCTGGTAGAGCGAACTCAGGGCGATGTCGGTCATGGCGCGCGTTCCGGGGTCTGTCGCATCAGCCGAAGATGGCCTTCACCCGGTCCAGCCCCTCGACGAGCCGGTCCACGTCTTCGGTGTCGTTGTAGAGGTAGAACGATGCGCGCGAGGTGGCGGGCACGCCGAAGTGCTTCATGACCAACTGGGCGCAGTGGTGGCCCGCCCGCACCGCCACCCCGTCCGCGTCCAGGATGGTCGCGACGTCGTGGGCGTGGGCATGGTCGAGGAGGAACGACACCGCCCCGCAGCGTTCGTCGGCGGGCGGCCCGAAGAGGCGAATGCCCTCGACGGCCGCCAGGCGGTCGAGCGCGTACTCGAGCACGGTGCGCTCGTGCTCGGCGAGGGCGGCGTGCCCGATGCCGGTGAGGTAGTCGGCGGCTGCCCCCATCCCCACCGCGCCGGCAACGTTGGGGGTGCCGGCCTCGAACTTGTGGGGCACCTCGGCCCAGGTGCTGTATTCGCGCTCGACCACCGAGATCATCTCGCCGCCGCCCTGGTACGGCTCCATCCGTTCGAGCAGCTCGCGCCGCCCCCACAGCGCGCCGATCCCGGTGGGCCCGCACATCTTGTGGCCCGAGGCGGCGTAGAAGTCGCACCCGAGCGCCGCCACGTCGATGGGGAGATGAGGGGCTCCCTGGGCGCCGTCCACCAGCAGGAGGGCGCCGGCGGCGTGAACCTGCTCGGCGATCTCCGCGACCGGGTTGACCGTGCCCAGCGCGTTGGACACGTGGGAGAGCGCCACCATGCGGGTGCGTGGCGAGAGCAGCTCCGGCAGCCGGTCGAGCCGGAGGCGGCCCTCGCCGTCGAGCTCCAGATAGCGCAGGCGGGCTCCGGCGCGGGCGGCGGCGAGCTGCCAGGGCACGAGGTTGGAGTGGTGCTCCTGGGTGGAGAGCACGATCTCGTCGCCCTCGCCGAGGAAGGTGTGGCTCCAGGCGCTCGCCACCAGGTTGATCGCCTCGGTGGTTCCGCGCGTCCAGACCACCTCGGCGGGGTCGGCGGCGCCCAGGAAGCGGGCCACCTTGCGGCGCGCGCCCTCGTAGGCTTCGGTCGCCCGGCGCGCGAGCTCGTGCATGCCCCGGTGGACGTTGGCGTGGTCGTGCCGGTAGTAGTGCGCGATCGCGTCGATGACCGCGTCAGGCTTCTGGGTGGAGGCGGCGTTGTCCAGGTAGACCAGCGGCTTGCCGCCCACCTCCTGCTGCAGGGCCGGGAAGTCGCGCCGGGCCCGGGCGGCGAAGGCGTTCGCGCGCGAGCGCCGGTCGCTGACGCGGGCTCCGGCCGGCGCCGCCGGGCCGTTCATTTTCCCACCAACACGAATACCGCCGAGTCCCTTACCTCGGTCGGGTAGGAGCGGACCGGGCGGATCGCGGGCAGGCACTTGGCACGCCCGCTGGCGAGGTCGAAGCGGGCCCCGTGGTACATGCACTCGACCTGATCGCCCTCCAGCGTCCCGTCGGAGAGGGGATAGTCGGCGTGGGAGCAGCGGTCGCGCAGCGCGTAGAAGGTGCCGTCCACGTTGGCGAGCACCACCGGGGTATCGCCGGCCATCACGGCGAGCAACGACCCCGGAGGGCACGACTCGACATCCGCCACGCAATGCCACTCGGGCTTCTTCCTAAACACCAGCCTTCGTCCTGGCAGCCCGTGGACGAACTCCCCCCGGCCACGGCCTCATCCTTCGACCGCTAGTGGGCACGGAGCTTTTCCTCGATGGCGCGCGTCACCTTTTCGGTAACGCTTCCCGGCGGACGCCGCTGCAGCACGTCCTGCAGGAAGCCACGCACCACCAGGCGCTCCGCCCGCCGCCGCGACAACCCCCGGCTCTGCAGGTAGAAGAGGGCCTCCTCCTCCAGCTGGCCCACCGTGGCCCCGTGCGAACAGCGGACATCGTCCGCTTCGATCTCGAGGTTGGGCAGCGCATGCGCCGAAGCCTCTTCCGAGAGGAGGAGGTTGCGGTTGGTCTGATAGGCGTCGGTGCGCTGGGCGCCGGGCGAGACCCGGATGATGCCGCGGAACACCGACCCCGACGCGTCGTCGAGCGCCCCCTTGTAGAGCAGATCGCTGGTGGCGTGGGGCGCCGCGTGGTTCTGGCTGGTGCAGTGGTCGAAGTGCTGGTCCTCGTTGCCGAAATAGAGGCCGAGGATGTGGCTGTGGGCGCCGGGCGCGGCCAACTCGGAGTTCAGGTCCAGGCGCGCGGTGCTCGCCCCCAGGGTCACGTGCAGGGAATCCGTGCGCGCGTCGCGGCCGACCAGCGAGCGGTAGAGCGCCATGTGGAAGGCGCCGAGTCCCATTCTCTGCACGGACGCGTAGTGGGTGGTGCTGTTATCCCCGGCCAGCACCTCGGTCGCGGACAGGAAGAAGGCCTGCTCGTCGAAGTTCGGCGAGAGGATCTCCTCCACGACGGACACCGTGGACCAGTCCTCTCCAATCACCAGGGTGCGGGTGAAGTAGGCGGTGGCCGGATCGGAAACCCAGCGCGTGATTCGCACGGGCAGGGGAAGAGTCACGTTGCGCGGCACGAAGAGCACTGTGCCGTCGGTCCAGAGTGCCGCGTTGAGTGCCGAGAACTTGCCCTGGTCCGGAGGGATGGCCCGGGCGGCCAGGTGCTCGCGCAGCAGATCCGGGTGAGCGTGCACCGCCTCCCTCAGCGAGGCCAGCACCACTCCCTGCGCCCGGGCCTCCGAGGTGAGGTCGGCGTGCACCACCCGGCCGTCGATCTCGACGATGTGCCCGGCGGCGTCCCAGTCCTCGCGCATCGCCTGGTGCAGCTCGGGGGGCCAGGCCTCGGGGGAGATCCCGCGGGGGCCGCGGGCCGCGGGGCTCAGGGCGTCGAGGTCGAGTTTGCGCGACAGGTCGGTGT
The DNA here is from genome assembly GCA_009843625.1 of Gammaproteobacteria bacterium. Taxonomy (GTDB): domain Bacteria; phylum Gemmatimonadota; class Gemmatimonadetes; order Longimicrobiales; family Gaopeijiaceae; genus BD2-11. The sequence continues at coordinate 3,999 of VYDD01000456.1, forward strand.
AGCGCCACTCTTCGAGCCGGGTCGTGGGGAGGGGGGTCCGCTCGTAGGCCTCCCAGGCCCGCCAGCGCCGCTCGGCCAGCCAGTCCGGCTCGCCGGCGGCCAGGCGCTCCACGGCCGCCGCGTTGATGGTTGCCGTCACTCCCTCCAGCGGCCGCGCGGCTGGAGCCTGCAATGTCGATGTCCGGGACATGCCGTTGCTTCTATGCTCAACGCCCGCGGGCGGGCGCGGACGTGCGTGTGATGGTGCCGTTCCTCGTTATCCTACCGACCCTTCCATCTCCAGCTCGATCAGCCGGTTCAGCTCCACGGCGTATTCCAACGGCAACTGCCGGGCGATGGGCTCGATGAAGCCGCGCACGATCAGCGCCATGGCTTCCTCTTCCGGCATTCCCCGGCTCATCAGGTAGAAGATCTGCTCCTCCCCCACCTTGGAGACGCGGGCTTCGTGCCCGACCGTGGACTGGTTCTCGTCGATCTCGATGTAGGGATAGGTGTCGGTGCGCGCCGCCTCGTCGATGAGCAGCGCGTCGCACTCCACGTTCGACTTGGCGTCCGTGGACCCCTCGTAGACCTTGCACAGGCCGCGGTAGCTCGCCCGTCCGCTCCCCTTGGAGATGGACTTCGAGACGATGGAGGAGCTGGTGCGGGGCGCGGCGTGGATGACCTTGCCGCCGGTGTCCTGATGCTGGCCGTTGCCGGCGTAGGCGATCGACAGAATCGAACCGTGCGCCCGCTCGCCCACCAGGAAGCAAGACGGGTACTTCATGGTGAGCTTGGAGCCCAGGTTCCCGTCGAGCCATTCCATGGTCGCGTTCTCGTGCACCAGCGAACGCTGGGTCACGAGGTTGTACATGTTGTTGGACCAGTTCTGGATGGTGGTGTAGCGGAAGTGCGCGCCTGGCTTGACCACGATCTCGATCACGCCGGAATGGAAGGACTCGGTCGAGTAGACCGGGGCGGTGCATCCCTCGATATAGTGGGCGCGCGAGCCCTCGTCGGCGATGATGAGGGTGCGCTCGAACTGCCCCATCTGCTCCTGGTTGACCCGGAAGTACGCCTGCAGCGGGGTTTCGAGTTCGACGCCCGGCGGAATGTAGACGAAGGATCCCCCCGACCACACCGCCGAGTTCATGGCCGCGAACTTGTTGTCCCCAGGGGGCACCACGGTGGCGAAGTGCTCGCGGAAGAGCTCCGGGTGGTTGCGCAGGCCGTCCTCGATGGAGTCGAAGATGACCCCCTGGGCCTCCCACTCCTCCTTCAGGGAATGGTAGACCATCTCCGACTCGTACTGGGCGCCGACCCCGGCCAGGATCTCGCGCTCGGCCTCGGGGATGCCCAGCCGGTCGAAGGTCTCCTTGATGTTCGCGGGGACATCGTCCCACGAACGCTCCATGCGCTCCTGCGGGCGCACGTAGAAGAAGATGTCGCCCAGCACCCGTTCGAGCTGCGAGAGGTCGCCGCCCCAGGTGGGCATCGGCTTGGCGTTGTAGATGTCGAGCGACTTGAGGCGGAAGTCGAGCATCCACTTCGGCTCGCCCTTCTGCGCCGAGATCTCGCGCACGACCTTCTCGTTCAGGCCGCGGCCGCTGCGGAAGACGGGTTCGTCTTCCGTAATGAAGTGGTACTTGTAATCGTCGAGCCCGATGTCTTGTACGGCTTCGTTGGTGGGCATTGTGGACCTCGCGGGTTGGCCGTTCCGCCTAGGCGGCGGAAACGGTCGATTGCAGCTGCCGGTACTCGCGGTAGCCGCCTTCTTCCAGGCTGAGCGCGACTTCGGGACCGCCGGAACGGACGATGCGCCCGTCCACGATGACGTGAACGAAGTCGGGCTGAATGTAGTTGAGCAGCCGCTGGTAGTGCGTGATCAGCAGCACGGCCATCTCGGGCCGCTCCTTCTGCAGGGTGTTGACCCCGCGTGCCACGACCTTGAGCGCATCGATGTCGAGGCCGGAGTCGGTTTCGTCCATGATGGCCAGCGCCGGCTCCAGCACCGCCATCTGCAGGATCTCGTTGCGCTTCTTCTCCCCCCCGCTGAACCCGTCGTTGACCGCGCGCTCGGCGAAGGAGGGCGACATCTCGAGCAGCTCCATGCGCTCCAGCAGGATGTCCTGGAAGTCGAACAGGTCGAGCTCGTCGCCGTCCTCGAGGCGAGCCTGTAGAGCCGTGCGGAGGAAGTTGGCGATGGAGACGCCGGGGATGGCGACGGGATACTGGAAGGCCATGAAGACGCCCGAGCGGGCGCGCTCGTCGGTCTCCAGCTCAAGCAGGTCCTGCCCGTCGAAGAACGCGCTGCCGCCGGTTACTTCGTAGCCGGGATGGCCGGCGAGGACCTTGGCCAGCGTGCTCTTTCCGGACCCGTTCGGGCCCATGATGGCATGTATCTCGCCGGGGCGAATCTCCAGGTCCACACCCTTGAGGATTTCGATTTCCTCGTCGGTGACCTTGGCGCGCAGGTCGGCGGTCTTCAGGATTGGCGCGTCGCTCATTGCTATCGATCTGGAGGGATTCCGGCCCGCGCAGATGCGGAGTCCGGGGGTGGGAGATGACTGAGGGCTCCGTCCGGGAGCCCCTTGTAATCAAGAATGATTCTCCGTTTCAAGCAATCTAGAATTGGGCGTCCCAAGGGTCAAGCAATCGATGCCTGATCAGCCGGCCTCCAGGCGCGCGATCTCGGCTTCCGCGGCGATGTAGCCGAATCCGGCCCAGCCCGAGCCCTCGAGGATGCGCCGGTACATCTCCCGCGCCTGCTCTTCGCGTCCGTTGTAGAGGTGCCAGGTCGCCACGCCGTACGCGATGGCCACGCCGGACGGGTCCTCCTGCTGCGGGTCCCACAGTTCCTCGGCTTCGATCTCGCCCTTGTACATCAGCAGGAGTTGGTGGTAGGAGGTGTTCTCGATGACGTCGAGGTCGGCGGTCACGGGGTCGAGGACGGCGGCCGCCTCGCCGTCGCGTCCCAGGCGGCGGAGCGCCATGTACCACCAGTGCGAGATCGCGACCAGTTGGTCGGGGTTGCTGGTGACGGCGATGTAGTCCTCGTACGCCGGGACAGCGGCTTCGAAGTCGCCCTTCAGGTAGTGCGCCAGCGCCAGATGGTAGTGGATGTTGGACTGGAGGGTGCTGGTGGGGATGGCGCGTTCGTTGGGCTGGCCGTCCGGTTCCACCTCGTCGGGCTCGCCTTCCTCCAGGGAGGCCGCATGCGAGAGGTCGTCGACCGCGCGGTCGAATTCGCGCACGCTGATCCAGCGGTGGCCCCGGTGCCGGTACATGCGGGCGTCCCCGGGATGCTTCTCGATCCCCTCGCTGAAGACGTCGACCGCCTCGCGATAGAGCCCCGTGTAGCCGATGCGGCGGCCGAGCCAGATGATCGCGTCGGCGTCGTCGGGATCGGCGTCGTAGTCGGCGCGGGCCACATCGATATCCTCCGCCTGCTGCGCCGCGATGGCGGGCGGAGCCGGGTTGGGGTACAGCGGTTCGCCGAGGAGGGAGAAGGCCTGGGCGCCTTCGGGGAGCGGGCGGGTTGCTTCGCTCGCTGCCGGGTCGTCCGCGGAGCCGTTTCCGGGGGCCGGGGCGGCGCCGGTGCAGGCGGCGAGGGCGAGCGCCGGGAGGAGGATGGTGCAGGCGGCGAGGGGTCGATGGTGCTTCATCGTGCTCTCCCGAGGATCAAGAGGATGTGGTGTTGAACTAACCCGGTCCGTCCCGGAGGAACTCGCGGAGCGCTTCCGCGAGTGTCACGATTTCGGCGCGGGTGTTGTAGTAGTGGGGAGAGACGCGCAGGGTGCTCTCGACCCCCTTGGCGTCCAGGTCGATCAGCGCGTAGCCGTGCGGCGTGGCGGAGGTATTGATGCCCCGCTCGCGCAGCGCGGGGACGAGCTTGACCGCGTCCTGGCCCGCCAGGTGCAGCGAAACGATGGCGGAGCGGACCCGTCCCTGGTCCATGACGGTCACGCCATCCAGCGCGCCCAGCGTTTCGCGAGTGAAGTCAGCGAGGGCCCAGGCTCGCTCGCGGATGGCTTCGAGGCCCAGCCGGGTCGCGTAGCGCACCGCCTCGCCGGTCGCCAGCACCAGCGCGTACGCGAACTCCCAGTTCTCGAAGCGGGTCGCGTCCGGCGCGGGCTGGTAGAGGTCGGCGTCGATCCAGTGCGCGCCCCTCAGGTCCGGCATCAGGGGTTCGAGGTCCATGTCCAGGACGCGGTCCGAGACGTACAGGAACCCCGCCCCGCGCGGCCCGCGCAGGAACTTGCGGGCCGTGGCCGAGAGGAAGTCGCAGCCGATGGCGCGCGCGTCCACCGGCATCTGCCCCACCGACTGGCAGGCGTCGACCAGGTAGAGGACGCCGCGCTCGCGGCAGGCCTGCCCCACCTCCGCGACCGGCTGCACCAGACCGGAACTGGTGGGCACGTGGGTGAGCGCGACCAGGCGCGCGCCGCGCCGGTGAATGATGCGCGCCACCGCGGCCGGGTCGACGCCCCCTTCGGGCAGGTCGGGCGCCCGCACCACCTCCACCCCCAGTCGGGCCTGCAGCGACAGGTAGGCGATCTGGTTGGAGACGTAGTCGTTCGTGCTGGTGACCAGTACGTCCCCGCGCTGGAAGGGGACACACGAGAGCGCCTGGTTGAACGCGGCGGTGGCGTTCTCCATGAAGGCGATGTTGGCGGGCGCCACCCCGAGCAGCCCGGCGACCGCGTCGTAGGCGGCGGCGACCTGGTCGGCGCGCGCATCGGCGGCCTCGTAGCCGCCGATGCGGGCCTCGAGTTCCAGGTGGTTGCGTGCGGCACGCAACGCGGGCGCCGGCATGAGGCCGGCGCCCGCGTTGTTCAGGTGGATCCGCTCCCGGCAGCCGGGGGTGTCCGCCCGCAGCCGGGCGATGTCCAGGGGCGCGCGGCCGGAGGTGGCGGTCATCGTGCCGGGAAACAGCCGTTGCGCAGAGGTCTCGCCCCGCAGCTACCGCCGGCTGTCGTCCGAGACCGCCGCCCGCGCCTCCTTCGCCTGACGCACCATCTCCCTCACGTCCTCAAGCAGTTGCTGGGCGTCGTAGATGATGCCGTCCTTGATCGTGTACTTGATTCCCCCGACACGCCCGGGCACCCCGGTTTCGTCGTCCAGCTTCGGCGCGCCGTTGCCGTACAGCACCTTCAGGTTCTCAAGCGGATTCTCATCCACCAGAACCAGGTCGGCGCGCCTATTCGGACGGATGATGCCGAAGTCGGCGGGGGCGTCGTCGTACTTGGTGAGCATCTGCGCCGGGTACAGGGTCGCGGAGCGGATCACCTCCACGGGATGGAAGCCCGCCTCGCGCAGCAGCTCGAACTCGCGGATGTAGTCGAAGCCGTAGAGCTTGTAGATGAAGCCCGAGTCCGAGCCCGTGGTCACGATTCCGCCGGCGTTCTTGTAGTCGTTCAGGAAGTGCATCCACTTCTGGTAGAACCTGCGCCAGTGGTACTCGTCCTCGGTGGTCCAGTAGAACCAGTAGGACCCGTGCGCAATGCGGCTGGGCTGGTAGAAGTCCTCCTGCGACGGAAGCGTGTACTCCTCGTGGTAATCCGCCTCGCGGGCGCGCATGACGTCGCGGCTGGCCTCGTAGATGGTCATCGTCGGATCGAGCCCGAAGCCCAGCTCCAGGAACTCGTCGATGAGGTCCTCCCACTGCTCGCTGCCGGGCTCCGCGGCCTGATACCAGAGGCGTCCCACGTTGCCGAAGCGGTGCTGCTCGTCGTTGTAGTTGTAGTTGAGGGGCCAGTCCTGGACGGAGTAGTCGGTGAGCATGGACTCCATGAGCCCGTAGTAGTGCGTCATCATGTCCAGTCCGGACCGGGCCGCTTCGACCGCGGTCATGCGCGCCATGCCCATCTGGTCGAGGTGGGCGACGGTCTCGAGGTCGAACCGATGCGCCTCGTCGATGAGCGCGGCCATGATCTCGGGGTCGTAGGCGCCCAGCTTGAGGCCGTCGATGGTCTGCCCGTCCACCTCCTGCGACGCGGCCCAGCGCACCCACTCGCGTGCGTCCTCGGGGGTGATGATCAGGCGTCCGCCCCAGCCCAGACCGCTCCCGGGGCGCGCATACGCGTACATGTGGGGCGCGACAATGGTGTTTTGGGCCGCCTTCGCCTTCTCGCGCAGCTGCCACTCGAACTCACCATGGGGCACGCCCCGCGACGTGGTGATGCCGTGTCCCATCCAGAGCTTGTAGACGTACTCACCCTGCGGGGCCTTGGGGACGCCTCCCGTGTGGGCGTGCATGTCCACGAAGCCGGGGAGCAGGAACATCCCTTCGCCGTCGATCTCGTGGTCGCCCGCCTCGGGACGCCGCTGCTCGTTGATATCCACCAGCGGGTAGCCCACCGAGGCTATCTCGACGATGCGGTCGTTCTCGATGACGACGTCCATCGGCCCCCGGGGCGGCGAGCCGGTACCGTCGATGACGGTCACCCCGCGGATGACAAGGCGATCGAAGGGGCCCTGGCCCTCGTCGGCTCCGCGGGGGGTCGTGGGCTCCATCTGAGCCTGCGCGGCGGCGGGAAGCAGGATCGCGGTCAGCGCACAGGCTAGGAGAACGGACAGGAAGCCTCGGAAGGGCTGACGACTCGACATGGGGTTCCTCCAGCGTGAGCGGGTTTGGGTAAGGCGCAGGAAATCTAGGGAAAGCGCGCGTGGGGTGCGAACGGGCGAACGCCGCCGCGGCCCGGCGGGTTCACGAAGCCAAGTCTCCTTGTGCTAGATTTGGCACGCAACGATATCCCGATCCCATCTGACGGGGAAAGGGCGAGTGGTAACGGAGGCAGATCGCAACCCATGGATCCGAACGAACAGCCGGCGTACGATGCCGCAGTGTCCTTTCTCGCCGACGACGAGGCGTTGGCCGTGAGGTTGGCGGATCGGCTGCGAAGGCGCTGGAAGGTATTCGTTTTCTCCGAGCGGCAGAAGGAACTCGCGGGCACCGATGGCGTGGAGACCTTCAGCGCTGTCTTCAAGGAACGCTGCCGGATGGGTGTCGTGCTGCACCGCGAAAACTGGGGAGAAACGAGGTGGACTCGCGTTGAAGCCAGCGCGATAAAAGACCATGGCCTGAACAAGGGATGGGACACTCTCTTCGTCGTGAAGCTCGACGATTCGACGCTGCCCATCTGGATACCGGACACCAAGATATGGTCCGCCTTGGATGAGTATGGCCTTGATGGTGCCGCAGCCGCCATCGATGCTCGCTTGGAGGGTCTCGGGGCCAAACCGCATGTCGAGACTCCTGTGGAACGCGCTCGACGCCTGAAGGCAGAGGCCGAGCGCGAAGCTGACGCGCAGGCATTTCTCGAATCAGAGAGGGGTGTAGAGGCTGCACAACAGGAAATGATCAAGCTTGCCGATCATCTCGAAGAGCGTGTCCGAGATGTCCGCGCAGAAGGGCTAAACTTGTCCCTGCACAGGGATCCGAACGACCGGTATGTCTTCTGGGTTAACGGTGCACGTGTAAGCATGAGCATGGGTTGGCATTGCAGCTATTCCAACACAACGCGGCACTCAAGTTTGCTTATCAGGGAGCGCGATGGCCCGTATGGCTTAGGTTGGCCCGCTGCCCTGTGCCCTGTGGTTTCCGAGATCCGTGTCAGCATCACGGTGGACGCGACCGGAGCACCAGCGTGGCAAGAGGAAGACCATCCAGATCGGTACTACTCGTCGAGACAACTAGGCGACCGCTACCTGAATCGGCTACTGGATCGTGAACACGAGTCGGAGCTCTAGCGGGGCTCTCAGCTACAAGGAGGCGTGCAACATGAGCGAGAAAGAAAAGCAGGCTTCTGCGCAAGACATCTCCCCGCGCACCGCCGAGTTCTTCGCCGAGCGGGGAGCCGAAGCCGACATCGAAGCGGCGCTCCGAATTCTCCGCCGGTTCCGGTGGCCAACCGCCGGACGACAACGACCGGATGTCCTGAGCCACCAGGGTCGGGATCAACCGGCGTAGCGGGCGACCCACTCCTCCGGGGTGACGGCACCTGCCCGGTTGACGAGCTCCTTGTCCCAGGAAACGATCTCGCCGTCCACGGCCTCGGCGACGGCCGCGTAGATCGCGTCGCCCGCGCGAAGGAAACGTTCGGTGCCCTCGGCGACGGCCCGCTGGAGGAGGGCCTGACTCAGCGGATGCGTGGTGACAAGCGGGGACTCCGCCGCCCTCCGGGCGAAGACACGGCCCTGTTGCGGGCTGCGCAACCTCCGGGACAGGGCACAAGCGATCTCAAGCTCGGCGAACTCGGGCAATGCAACCGGGTGCCGTCGTTTGGCGACCACGGAGAGGAAGACCTGGCTCGGTTCCGACGTTCCGTCTCCCGGGCCCGCGGCCGACACCCAGACGCTCGCGTCAACGACGAGGGGCCTCACCTTGGTTCGAGCCGATTCCGATCGGCTTCAAGGTGCTCGAGCGCGGTGGGCCCGGACGGTGCTCTTCCGATCGCCTCGTCCGCGGCCTCGAACAGGAAGCGCAACGACTCCGTGGCGGGCGGCTGGGGTTCCACTTCGCCTCGCCCGCTGCGGAGCCAGCGCTGGTAGAGGGTCGTGGTCACCTCGCGGATGGTGAGCCCTCGCAGGGCGGCCTCCGCCTCGACCCTTCGGTAGAGGTCGTCCGGGATGTCGATGGTGGCTTTCATGTCACCAGCGGCCTCATTGGGGCTCCAACCGGTTTCGGTCGGCCTGCAGGTGCTCCAACGCGGTGGGCCCGAGCGGCGCCTGTTCCATCGCGGCATGGCAGTCCCTCAACCACGCGCGGAGCCATTCCTCAGGCGTCTCCTGGCCCGCCGCTTCATTCTCCTGCCCGCCGCGGAGCCAGCGCCGGTAGAGGGTTGTGGTCACCTCGCGGATGGTGAGCCCCCTCAGGGCGGCCTCGGCCTTGACCCTTCGGTACAGGTCGTCCGGGATGTTGATGGTCGCTTTCATGTCACCATGCTAACCGTATTACCGTACCGCCGCAACCAGGGCCAACAGAGGTCGACGCACCTGCGGGAATCCGGGGAGGTTGCGGGCGGCCGAAGCGGAGCTTCAAGTGCTTCCGGGACCAGCGGGTTCCGCTGGGTGGACTGACGGCGGAGCAGAATTCAAGGGAGACTACGACGTGAAAGACGACTTGGCGCAGCTGATCAATGACCCCCGCTTTCGCGCGTACCACGAGGGCCTCGGAGCACCAGGGTTCAACACGTTCGATGTCCTTGAGTACTCGAGCTACGAGATACGCCACAGCAACGTGCTTGCGTGGCTGCTTCGGCCCGCGGGCACGCACGGCATCGGCCCACGGTTCTTGAAGTGGTTCGTGGATCATGTCGGCGAAGGCCTCGGGAAGGCGAACGCGATGCCGCTGCCCAACGTCGCCTATGACGCGTCGAACGTCGAGGTATGGAGAGAGCGGGACTGGGTCGACGTCACGATCCGGTTCAAGAACGAGAAGTGCGTCATCGCCATCGAGAACAAGATCGAGGAGGCGTACCGCGAACACTTTGAGCAGGCGAAAGGCTACGAGGGGACGCTGCGCGACAAGCACAAGAAGCACAGAGTACAGAGTGTGCTGCTGGCCATTTCGCCCGACCGGGAGGTCACCTGCCGAGAAGTAAAGGGTTCGACCGTCGCCTATGTGGGCTGGGACGCCGTCCACACGAAGCTCGACTTGCTACTCGCGAGCGAGGACGGATTCAAGTCGAGCTCTCGCGGAGTGCAGGAGTTCGTTCACCAGTATCAACAGCTGGTGGGCAGGTGGTTTCGCCCCGCCGCGAACAACAAGAAGCTGTTCGAAGACCACCGCGCCATCTTGATTAAGCTACGCGCGGTCCTTGAGGAGGACGGCGACGATGCCGTCGGCGGCATGGTGTCGGACGACCGCAGCGAATACCGCGACACGCTTGTCCGGCTGGTGAAGCGCTTTGGGTACGATTCGATTGAGCTGCGGGCTGCGGTGAGAAACCGATATTTGGATGGCGACGTCATCGAGCAGACCCAGGGCAGGGGATGGTGCTGGTTGTGCTGGACGGGGAGGGAGCTTAGCGCGGCTGTGACGGGCATGGGAGCCCAGCGGAACTGGGTGGTCTGGGGCATGGTGTTCAGCGGGGAAGGTGTCACCATGGACTTCTGTATCATGAAGCCTTCGCGAGACGTCGAGTCGAAGCCCTTCGTGAGCCGGTTAAGGAAGTTCATGGAGACGACGCCGATCAACCGGCAGAATCCATTAGACGAGTACTTCTCCGCGGCGTTTCAGGATTGGTACTCGGTCTATCGCAAAACGCTCCTCACCCGCGACGAGCTCATCGAACGGTCACCCGCCGAAGTCCAGGACCTCGTGATCAAGAGACTGGACCACTTCATGACCTCGGACGATTCGGAGTACCGGCGCATCGAGGACTACTTCCAGTGCCTCGCCTTCATGGCCGGCGCGCCCAAGAAGTAGGTCGTCAATCCCCGAACGCGGCTTCCGCGAGCCGCTTCTTGTACCACTCGGGGAACCCCTTGGTGACCGCGCCGTCGAAGCGTTTCTCGAAGTGCTTCCACAGGCGGTCCTTGAGGTCGTCCAGGCACTCCTCGCGCACGTCCTCGCGGATGTGGCGGATGATCCTGCCGATCTCGACCGGGGTGCCGCCTTCGATCAGCCCCTCGGCCAGGAGCCCGGTCACCACCTTCTCCCAGCGGGACGGGCCGGACACCGACTCCGCCAGGACCTTCAGGAACTCGGTCTGCCTGAGGCGCTTCCAATCGGGGTTGCCGGCATGGGCCTCCTTGAACTTCTCCGAGACGAACTTGGCCCGGATCGGAAGACCATCCTCGCCGAACAGGGGAACCTCGTGGGCACGCTTGATGACCACGCCCTCGATCCTGGGCCCGCCCAGGAACGACTCCAGCTCCAGCAGCTTCTCCAGCCGGGCCGGGCTCGACAGCATCCCCTCGAACAGGAGGGGCACCGCCTCGATCCCCAGCCGGGTCGCCACCCGGGTCTTTTCCTCGTAACCGAGGTAGTCCTCGGTGCCGGCGTCGACATCGAAGAGAGCGATGTAGCCCTGCGGCACACGGCCATAGGCGAGTGTGTTGTGGCGCGGCCGGCCCACCGCCTCGCCGCGATAAACGACGCCCGGCGACAGCAGGCCATCTGCGGCCATCCGCCGGATGGACGCGACAGACGGGGCGAAGAGGTTCGGCGGCTCGTCCAGATCGAGCGTGAGCCGTTTGGAGCGGGCCGACAGGCGCGGCGGATCGCCTACCAGACCCCAACTGATCTGCGAGCCGTCCACCTTCTCTTCCACGGCGACGGGCTTGTCGAGCAGTCCCTTCGTCGCACGATGGCCGAGGGCGAAGATCTTTCCGTAGCGTCCCAGCATGGTTCTCGTCCGCGTGGAGGTCTGGCTCGCGACAGAGTGTCGAGAGCTTCTCGCGGCGCGAGAACCGGGATCGGCGGCCGACGGAAGTCGGCTGTGGCTTCGCGTGATGATGCGCCGGGCTGCAGCGTCACGGAATAAGCGTGGCCGAGGCCTTCCGGTCAAGAGGGCCACGGGCGCTCTTGGCCGCCGGACCAGGAGGCTCTCCGTGCGCACCGAATCCCCCCGGAGCGTGGCCAGGGTGTTGAGGTTATCGTTGTGTCATTCGTCACCGCTGGCGGGCACAATCCACAACCGGACCCGGCCCGAGGAGCCTCCCGACCCCTTGAGAACCAGGACGTGACCGCGACCGAGGGGGAAGTTCGGCATCGAGCCGACCGCCTGCGCGCCGAGATCAGGCGCCACGACCGCCTCTACCATGTCGAGAACCGGCCGGAGATCTCGGACGGCGCCTACGACGGGCTGTTTCGCGAGCTTCAGGCCATCGAGGAGGAGTTTCCACACCTCCTGACCCCCGACTCGCCCACACAGCGGGTCGGGGCGGATCCGCTTTCGGAGCTTCCGGTGGTGCGGCATGTGGTGGCCATGCTGTCACTCGATTCGTCCGAATCGGAAGAGGATCTGCGCCGCTTCGACGAGCGGGTGTGCAAGGCCGTGGATGGCCCGGTTGAATACCTCGTGGAGCCCAAGCTGGATGGGTCCTCGCTGGAAGTGGTCTACGTGGATGGGGTGCTGGACCGCGCCGTGACGCGGGGGAACGGGGTGGAGGGCGAGGGCGTCACCGAGAATGCGCGTACGATCCCTTCGGTGCCGCTGCGGCTACACGCCGGCCGCGACCCGCTCCCGATCCCATCCCTGCTCGCAGTCCGCGGCGAAGTCCTCATGTACCTCTCGTCCTTCGAGGAATTGAACCGGACCCGCGTCGAAGCCGGCCTCGAACCCTACGCCAACCCCCGCAACGCGGCGGCTGGAGCGCTCCGGCAGCTGGACTCGCGCATCACGCGCACCCGGCCGCTGGAGTTCTTCGCCTTCGACATCCTGGACGTCAGGTGGACGGCCTCCGGCACCGGGGACGGAGAGGCCTCCGCCACTGAAGAAGCGATGGGATTCGACACCGACGAGCAGGCGGTGGAGGCGCTGCGCGGCTGGGGGCTGCGGCTGCCGGACCGCACCCGAAGGGTTGCGGACATCGACGAAGCCATCGCCTATCACGGCGAGTTCGCGCGCGACCGGGAGGACCTCGATTACGAGATCGACGGAGTGGTGCTGAAGCTGAACGCGCTGGCCCCGCGTGCCGCGCTGGGGAGCACGTCCCACCATCCGAGGTGGGCGTTCGCATTCAAGTTTGCGCCCCGGCAGGAAGTGACCCGCCTGGAGCGCATCACCGTGCAGGTCGGCCGCACCGGCAAGCTGACCCCGCTCGCCCTGCTGCGCCCCGTGGAGGTTGGGGGCGTGACCGTGTCGCGCGCCTCGCTGCACAACCGCGAGGAGCTGGAGCGCAAGGATGTGCGCGCGGGCGACCTGGTCCGCATTCAGCGCGCGGGCGACGTCATTCCGCAGGTGGTCGAGCGGGTGGAGGAGCCCGGGCGGGCGCGCGGCGAACCCTTCCGGATGCCCGAGGAGTGCCCCCGGTGCGGCGCGGCCGTGGTGGAAGAGGGGCCGTTCGTGGTGTGTTCGAATCGCCTGGGCTGTCCGGCGCAACTGGAACGCGGCATCGAGCATTTCGTGTCGCGGGGCGGGCTCGACATCGAGGGCCTGGGCTCGGAGACGGTCGCGTTGCTGGTCGGTGAGGGCCTGGTGCGCGAGCCCGCCGACCTCTTCGATCTGACGCCGGACGACCTCCTCGAGCTCGAGGGTTTCGCGGAAACCAGGTCGCGCAAGCTGGCGGCGGCGATTCAGAGCGCGAGGAAGACGGAACTCGCGCGCTTCATCTACGGCCTGGGCATCCCCGAGGTGGGAGCCACGGTGGCGCGGGTGCTGGCCACGGAGTTCCGCGACCTCACGGTCCTGCGCGAAACCACGGCGGAGCGGCTGGAGGAGGTGGAAGGGATCGGGCCCATCATGTCGGAGAAGATCACGGAATTCTTCAACGATGATGCCCGGGCCGCTTCCGTCGATGCCATTCTGTCCAAGGGCTTCGACCTGATTCCTCCGCCCGAGCGAGAGAGCGGGCGACGCGATGGCGAGAGCGTTGTGTTTACCGGCAGGCTCAAGTCCGTCACGCGGTCCGAGGCGAAGAAGCGCGTCGAGGGCCGGGGCGACAGGGTGGTTTCGTCGGTCAGTTCCAGGACCGGCTATCTTGTAAAAGGCGAGAGGCCGGGATCCAAGGCCGACAAGGCGGAAAAACTCGGCGTGACTGTTCTGGACGAGGAAGCCTTCCTGGAGCGCTACCCCGCGGCTGAGACCTGACGTCCGGTGCGCGATTTCAGCGGTGCGTTTATCGTTCGTGGCATGAAACCCCCGAATCGCGCCTCCAGCCGCCGCTCCACGGCCCCGTCCAGGTAACCGGATTGTATCTCGCGGCCTTGGGGCTGTTGGCGGGCGTGATCGGCCTCTATCTCGGCGCCCACTGGCTCGTTTTTGGCGCAGCCGGCCTGGGCAGGACGATCGGGGCGCGGCCCATCGTGGTGGGCCTGACCGTGGTCTCCCTTGGCACGTCCGCGCCCGAGCTGGTGGTGTGTGTGCTCGCGGCCATCGGGGGGAGTTCCGACCTGGCGATCGGCAACGCCCTCGGCTCCAATCTCGCCAACGTCGGCCTGATCCTCGCTGTCACCGCCATCGTCCAGCCGCTCGGCGTCAACCGGCGCATGGTGGTACGCGAGATTCCCGCCATGCTCGCGATCACCGTGCTGGCCTATCCGCTGATCGCCGACCAGTACGCATCCCGGCTGGACGGGGCGGTTCTTCTGGGCGTGCTCGTGATCTACCTGGGCGCTCTGCTGCGCTCGGCGCGCCGCGAGACCCCCGAGATCCTCAAGGAGTTCGAGGCGTTTTCCGAGGATGATGCCCGTGCGAAGCCGACATCGGTCACGAAGAACGTCCTGCTGGTCCTCCTGGGATCGGGACTTCTGGTGCTGGGCGGGAGGCTGATCGTAGTCAGCGCAATCGATATCGCCACGGGGATGGGCATCTCGGAGCTGCTCATCGGCGGAACCGTCGTCGCCATCGGCACCTCGCTGCCCGAACTGGCCACCTCGGTGGTCGCGGCGACCCGCAACGAGGCGGATATCGCCGTCGGCAACGTCATCGGCTCCAACATCTTCAATCTGACGGCGGTCCTGGGCACCGCAGCCGTCATCGAACCGCTCTCGGTCGCCTCGGGCGTGCTGGGCCGCGAGTTCCTCGCGATGTTCATCCTGTCGGCGCTGGTGTGGCCGATGGCGTGGTCCGCGCTCAAGGTGCGGCGCTGGGAGGGATTTATGCTCCTGGCGCTCTACGCCGCATTCTGGCTGTGGCTGGGGGGGAGCGCATGAGCAGATCCGACATGGAATCCGCGCTGGAGCGCTGGCAGGAGGCCGGGCTCATCTCCGGCGAGCTGGCCGAGCGGCTGCGGGAGGAGCACGCGCACAGCCAGCGGCGCGGGCGTCGCCGGTTTCTGCAGTACGCCGTCGCGGGAATGGCGGGCATTCTGCTGGTGATCGCCGCGGTCACCTTCTTCGCCTGGTCCTGGCCCGAACTGGGGCCCGGGGCGCGCACCTGCGTGATCGCCGGGACGGGGATCGCGATCGTGCTGCTGGGGATGCGGCTCGAGGCCGCGCGGCGCTACGTGCCGGTGACCTACGCGCTCCAGACCAGCGGTCTGATCCTGCTTCTCGCCGCCTGCGTGTACTCCATGGAGGCCTGGGACAACACGACGCCGGGCGGCGTCTTGGTCGGCCTTCTCGCCCTGGCCACTCCGGCTGCGACCATCCCCGTCTTCGTGCGCCGCAACCCGATCATGCCGGCTGCGGGAACGGCGCTCGGGTACGGATTTCTGGCGGCGTTTCTCTTCAGAGCTTTCGATCTCGACGCCGACATCATCATCTGGATCCTCGACGGGGCGCTGGCGGCTACCCTGGTGGTTCTTGCGCTGCTGATGCGCGCCGGACACGCTCCGTCCGTCTCGCGCCGAACGCTGTACGCCTTCACGGTCAGTCTGTACGCGGGCTATCCGATGGCCGGCATGACCGCGGCCGGGCCTCTCGAACTGGGCGAGGAGACGCTTCTCGCGCTCGACGCGTGGCTGGTGCTGGTCACGGGGCTGGCGCTCTGGGGCATCCATCGCGCCCCGGCGATGCTGCGAAGCGCCCGTTACAGCCTTCACCTCGCGGCGTCGGTCCTGATCGCCATTCCTCTGGGCTTCGGGACCACGCTCGAGGTGTACGATCTTCCTCCGCCGGGAGCCGCGGCCGTGCTGGCCGGGGCCGGGGCCGCCGGGCTGTGGTACGGGCTGCGCCAGGATGCGCGCCCGCTGGTGCTCTGCTCGTGCGCGACCATCGTCAGCGCCGCCTGGTACCTGGGCGTGGATGCGGGAGAGCGTCTGGGGACGGTGCTCGCGCTGGCGTTTACGGCGGCGCTCTTCTTCTGGGTGGCCACCCGGCTGGGCAGGGGGAAGGAGGCATGAAATGCTTGGGATAGATTTGGGCGGCAAGCGCGCGTTCATCGCCGGGGTTGCGGACGACAGGGGGTACGGCTGGGCCATCGCCCGGGCGCTGGCTGCGGCCGGCGCCACGATCTGCCTGGGCACCTGGCCGCCGGTGATGCGCATCTTCCGGATGAGCCTGAAGAGGGGAAGGCTGGATCGCTCGCTCCCGGGCGGAGGCCCACAGGGATACGAGAAAATCAAAGAAAACGAAGCAAACAAAGAAACCGAAGACGAAATAGGAGAAA
>VYDD01000456.1:20207-25531 GCA_009843625.1 Gammaproteobacteria bacterium
GGGCTGGATCGCTCGCTCCCGGGCGGAGGCGAACTCGAAATCGAGAAGATCTACCCCCTCGACGCCATCTTCGACACGCCGGACGACATCCCGGCAAAGTACCGCGATGACAAGCGCTATCGCGCGGTCGACGGCTACACCATCCAGGAGGTCGCGGACACCCTTCGCGCCGATTTCGGGGATGGGTGCCTGGATATCCTCGTGCACTCGCTCGCGAACGGCCCCGAGGTGCGCAAGCCGCTCATCGAGACCAGCCGCAGCGGCTATCTGGCCGCGATCAGCGCGAGTTCCTACTCGCTCGTGAGCATGGTCCAGCGTTTCGGTCCCCTCATGCGGCCGGGCGCGGCGGCGGTCTCGCTGAGCTACCTGGCTTCCGAGCGGGTCATCCCCGGGTATGGTGGGGGGATGAGCGCGGCCAAGGCGGCGCTCGAGAGCGACACCCGCGTGCTCGCCTTCGAGGCTGGGCGACGGTGGGGGATGCGGGTGAACACCATCAGCGCGGGTCCGCTGCCCAGCCGGGCGGCGTCGGCGATCGGCCTGATCGACCGCATGGTCGATTACTACCGCGCCAATGCGGCCCTGCCGGAGGTGAACACCGCCGACGACGTGGCCAACGCCGCCGCCTTCCTGTGCTCGCCGCTGGGGGCGGGGATCACCGGCGCGACCCTCCATGTGGACAAGGGCTACCACGTCATGGGCATCGCGGCCGAGCCGCAGCTGTAGGGTGATGAGTGGCGGGCGTCCCTTCGGCGATGCCCTGCCGCACATGCGAGTCACGCCCCCGGGGCCGCGCTCGCGGGCGCTCGGGCAGCGGTTGCGGCAGGCCGAATCCCGCAACGTGACCTTCATCGGCGACCGCTTTCCGGTCTTCTGGGAAGAGGCCCTGGGGTCCAACGTGCGCGATGTCGACGGCAACATGTACGTCGACCTCACGGGAGCGTTCGGGGTGGCCTTCGCCGGCCACCGCCATCCCCGAATCATGCAGGCGGCGACAGCGCAGCAGCACCGGCTGACGCACGGGATGGGCGACATCCACCCTCCGGCGGCCAAGGTCGAACTGCTGGAACGGCTGACGGGGCTCGCTCCCTGGCCGGAGGCGCGCGCGGTTCTGGCCTCTGCAGGATCCGAAGCCGTGGAAATCGCGTTGAAAGCCGCCGAGTTATCCACAGGGCGATCGGGTATCCTCGCCTTTGAATGTGGATATCACGGTCTGACCCTCGGCGCTCTGGCCACCACCCACCGCGACGACTTCCGCGCGCCCTTCCGCAGGCGTCTCTACGATGGCGTGGCGTTCGCTCCGTTCCCCGGCCGCCCGGAAGAGGTGTCGCCGAGCCTCACGGCGTGCGCCCGGGCGTTCGAAGATGGCGCCCGCCGCGGAGCCGCGGTCGGCGCAGTGCTGGTGGAGCCGGTGCAGGGCCGCGGGGGCGTGCGCGTCCCGCCCCGCGGGTTCTTCCCGGCGCTGTGCGCCCTCGCCCGGCAGCACGACGCTGTGGTCGTGGCCGACGAGGTCTTCACCGGCCTCGGCCGCTGCGGGAGCCTGTTCGCGGGGCCAGCCCTCGAGCTCGACGCCGATCTCATCTGCCTGGGCAAGGCGCTGGGCGGCGGCTTCCCCCTGAGCGCGTGCCTGGGAACGAAGGAGGTCTTCGACGCCTGGCCGGAGTCCGCCGGCGAGGCTCTGCATACCAGCACCTTCCTCGGGCACCCGGTCGCCTGCGCCGCGTCGCTGGCCTTCCTGGATCTTGTGGAGTCGGAGCGCCTCCACCGGCGCGCCGCGCGTATGGGCGAGCACCTGGTCGCCCGCCTGAGCGAACGACTGGAGGGCGTCGCGCACGTGAGGGAGGTACGGGGGCTGGGTCTGCTGGCCGGAATCGAGATCGTTCGTCGCGCGCCGGCATCGCCCGGGCCCGCTGAAGCGGTGCCCTGGGAGGGAGCGGGGGCCCGCATCGCCGCCCGGCTCCTGGCGCAAGGCGTCATGGTGCTGCCCGCCGGCGAGCAGGGTCAGGTGATCGAGCTTACTCCTCCCGCAACCATGTCCCGCGAGCTGCTTGACCACGCGCTGGACCAACTGGTTCGCGCCCTCGTCGATCTACCGGAATAGACCGCTCGCCTTCAGATACTCGAGCGTCGCCGCCGCGCACGCCTCCGGCTGCTCCAGTTGCACGAGGTGCGTTCCTCCGGCGATCCAGGCGTAGTCCACGGTCGGGATATGATGGAGTTCGGTGGTCGGGAAATATGTGTAGGGGATGCCGGGGTCGGCCCCGATGACCATCGTCGGACAGGCGAGCGCCCCGAAGTCGATCAGCGCCGCATACTGTCCGCCGTACCTGTAGATCCGGGCCTCATACTCGCGGGGACAGCGAAGGCCATACCCATCCCCGTCCGCGGATCGGCGCAGCGTGGTTCGGGCCATGAGGTGGCGGACTCCGGGCACCACGTACTGGAACGCGGCCATGTAAAGCAGCACCTCCGCGAACTCCTCTCGCGTCGAATACCGGTCCGCGCGCGCAAGCGTCATCGTGGCCGCGCGCCTCGCCACGTCGGCACACTCCTCACGCGCGGGTCCGAACTCGCACAGCGGAGGGTCGAAGAGCACGCGGGCCGTGAACTCCCCCCCGCGCGTGGGAGACAGCAGCGAGACCAGGCCCGAGAGAGAATGGAACACGCCGGCTTGCGGCTTCTTCCCGAAGCCCGTCTTGATGGCTTCCTGGATGCGGATATGGTCGTCGATGAGCGTGGGCACATTGTGGCTTGCGAGCGGCCCGGGCGTATTCCAGCCGTGGTTCCGGAGGTCGTAGAGCACGAGATCGAAGTCGTCCGCGAACAGCGACCAGAACGGGTAGTAGAGATCGATCGCGAGGCTGTTGCCGTGGCTCAGCACGATGCGCGGGCCGGAGGGGTTCCCGTGGCGCCGAAGCGTGGTCACGGCGCCGTCGCCCAGGCGCACATCGTGCACGGCCAGAGGCTCGGGCACCTGCCAGACCTGCGTGCCTTCGGGATCACTCATGGGCGGAACCGGGCGGGGGTTGATTCAACGCGGGGGAAGTCGGTAACTTACCGGCCCTTTGCTTGAAGACGCCCCCATCGTCTAGTGGCCTAGGATACTTGGTTCTCAGCCAAGAGACCGGGGTTCGACTCCCCGTGGGGGTATCGCGGAACGCGGGCCGTCGCTTTCGGGTGCGGCCCGGGTTTCGTTTGGCCGCTTAGCTCAGTTGGCAGAGCACTACGCTCACATCGTAGGGGTCGCTGGTTCGAGTCCAGCAGCGGCCACTCCTCCGCTTCATCCCGCCAGCCGCCTCGTCATCTCCACGGGCCGCGGCCGGGCTCCCGGCTTCCACGCGGTCACGTAGCCCGCAACCGCGCTCGCCGCAACCGAATACGGCGAAGCCAGGTATAGTTGACCCGGCCCCGAGCGTCCCGGAAAGTTCCGGTTCTGGGAGGAGATGCTCACCTCGTCGGGGCGGCGCGTGACCCCCGGTCCGGCGTTGATGCAGGCGCCGCATCCCGGCTCGATGAAGGTGGCGCCGATGCGCCGGAAGAGGTCCAGGTAGCCCCGCTCCCGGCAGTACTCGCGCACATCGGTGGAGCCGCACTGGATGAAGCACTCCACGTCCGGGTGCACGCCCAGTCCCCAGCGGTCGTGCATCTCGCGGAAGACGCGGGCGTACATGTCCATGTCCTCCTTCTTGCCCGCCGTGCACGAGCCTGCGTAGGCGATGTCGATGCGGATGCGCTCGGCTTCGAGGTCGTCGAGCGGCACGCCGTTGCCGGGGTCGTTGGGGAGCGCCGCCATGGGCTGGATGGCGGAGGCGTCGATCTCGATCACGCGCACGTAGTTGGCGCCCGGGTCACTGTGCATGTCGCGCGCCAGCGCCTCCGCCCGCGCCCGGTCCATCCCGCGCTCGGCGACCAGGTACTCCACGGATTCCCGGTCCGCCGCCACCAGCCCGGTGAAGGCGCCCACCTCCGCGGCCATGTTGGTCATGGTCGCGCGCTCGTCCACGGGGAGCGCCTCCACGGCAGGCCCCGTGTACTCGATGATCTGCCCGATCGCGTGTCCGTCGCGGATGTAGGGGTGGCGCAGGATCTCGAGCATGTAGTCCTTGGCCGTCACCCCCTCGGCGGGCGTCCCCGAGATCACGACCTTGAAGGAGGGCGGAACCTGCACGCGCACGTCCCTGGTGATCCAGGAGTTGAAGATGGCAGTCGTGCCCACGCCGAACGCCAGCGCCCCGATCGCGCCCGCGTGGGGCGTGTGCGAGTCCGAGCCGATGATGAGCATCCCCGGCTCGGCGTAGTCCTCGAGGATCTTGGAGTGGCAGATCGCGACCGATCCCATCCGGTGCCCCATCTGCTCCCCGTAGAGTCGGATGCCCTGCTTTTCCGCGAACTCGCGCTGCTTCACCTCGAGCTGGTTGGCGACCTCGAGCAGCCCCTCCTCGATGCGCTCCTGGCTCATCGCCTTGTGCAGGAATGTCAGATGATCGCGGAAGAAGAGCACGCTGTCCGGGTCTTGCACCCGGCCCTCGGGCCCCATCTTCTGTTCGAAGAAGATGGCCGCCATGGGCGTCACGTACTCGTGCGAGAAGCGGATGTCGGTGCGGAAGAAGCCGGCCTCGCCCGGGGTGACCGCGTCGACGCCGACTTTGCCGTCCGCCGGATCCACCACCCAGTGACGCGCGAAGATCTTCTCCGCAAGGGTCATCGGGGGGCTTGCGCCCGAAGCGCCGGGGTCGGCCGAAGGCGCAGGCACGGTCGCCCTGCCCTGCATGCGGGCCACGTTGAACTCGAAAAGCCCCCCGTACTCGATGATCTGCCGGGTGATGTCGTCCTTGCCGCGGGTGAACTCCTCGAGCCGGAGCGGCTCGCCCCGCGCGATGCGCTCCGCCACGCCGAAGTCGGTGGTGGTCAATACCCCCAGGTTCTGACAGTTCTCGTTGTAGATGCGCTCGATGCTCTCGCTGACCACGACCCGGATCCCGGCCATCAGCTCCGCGTACGGGCTCTGTTCCCGGCTTGAGCCCTTGCCCCGACGCTTGCCGGCGACCGAACAGACGAATCCGCCGTCGCGCACGCTCGCGCGCCCGACCGGATACTCCTCGGCCCCGCTCTCCGGGTTCGTGGTGCGCAGCCCCAGGTACGGGAATTCCCCCAGCGTCTCGTCGTAGAAGAAGCAGACGTATGCGGGCGTGATCTCGTCGGTGGATATCTGGTCGCGCAGGCGGGCGCGCAGCTCCTCGCTCAGTTCGAGGTCCAGTCCTTCGTAGAGCTGGGCGCGCACGAGGGCGGTGTCGGCGGCCAGGTACAGCACGCGTCCGCGCACGTCG